>RECH01000061.1 GCA_007694125.1 Leptolyngbya sp. DLM2.Bin15 | reverse complement strand
AGTACCGCAAGACAGAAGAACGAAGACAGAAAAACGAAAAGGAATTCCAGGACACGCAAGGTTTCCCGCCTCAGCAAATAGGCGGGTTACTTACGCCTCGGAGTACTAGGGCCTTGCTGAATAGCGGTATAATGCTACTACAAAATCTTGAATGGGCGATCAGAGCTCCTAGGTCAAGGTTCATACCTCGACTCAACAGGGGCTGAATTGGTATGTCCAACCCCATACATAGGTGTGATGCGGTTGTCAATTGAATGATTCGAGGTCAAAATGGTAGAAACCTACCATTAACATCATGGCGATCGCACTGTCATCTAAATTGTTTTGATCGTAAGCTGAATCATTCATGGAGTCCTACATCTGGCATTATCTAAACAAGGTATGCATACTCTTTGAGCCCATGCGCCTTGCTTGGTTTGCGCCATAAACTGCTATAGTTGACAGGTTTGGTGCAAATGTTAAGATAAATCAAAATTTAGGAATTCCCCATGAAGCGCAGCTAGGTAGATTGAACTAGCCTATCAACGTTTCTTCGTCTCCCAATCTGCTCTTCTGACGGAGGATTGCCGGGCGATAGGCTCATAAGACAGTCTCAAGGGATCGCGATTGCCCACGGTGAGATTAGGATGAGCGCCAGAAAACGTTTGTTACGTGACGACAAGCTTATGAGCAGCCTATCTCTATCAGTTGATGATGGATGAGCGCATGGTTCTGTAGAACCTGTAGCCAACCATAAACCGTTTACGCCATATGAATCAGGGGTGATCTACATCTCCATGGCATATTGCTCCCATAGGGGGGATTGAAGACATAAGCTCCAATGGGATCAATTGCTGGAGGGTAGCAAGACGTTTATGCAAGATAGTGGTGCATTGCTAGGTACTTCGATGGACGAGTACAAACTCAATCTGGATAGTGTCGACGACGGTGCCTGGGAGCTTGAGATCTCGCCACTGAGATTATTGATTATCGAAGATGTTGCCGAAGATGTCGAACTCATTGTTTTAGCCCTGGAGTCTGCCGGCATTCCGTTCACCTACGACACGGCTGCAACGGCTGAGCGTTGCCAGCAACTCTTGAAGCACTATACTTACGATAGCGTATTGTCCGATTATCGCTTACCAAGTTTCAACGGGTTACAGGTCTTTGAGCTACTCAAGCAAGCCAATCAAGATATTCCCTTCATTTTAATTACGGGTAGCTTAGGAGAAGAGGCGGCTGTTGAATGTATTCGCCAAGGCATGACCGACTACGTGCTCAAAGATCGGTTGTTTCGCTTGCCTACGGTTTTGAAACGCGCCCTAGACGAATTTAAACTCCGACATCAGCAAAGGACAGCGATCGCCCAAATTCAACAGCAGGCATGGCGCGAAACGATCGTCAATCGCATTGTGCAGGCGATGCGCAAAACCTTAGTCCTTGATGCGGTGCTGCAAACCACTGTTGATCAACTGCATGAAGCTTTAGGGGTGAGTCGCAGCAGTATCTTTCAGCCTGAGGTGGAGCAAGATACCAGCTCGGTGATTACCTATATCAGCCATGCGACCTTGCAGCGAGACATGTTCTTGGGCATCTCCTGCAGTTTTTATGATTATTACCAAGATGAAATTACCCAAGATCGCCCCATTATCATTTATGATGCGAACGATATTACTGTAGAGCATGTTCAAAAACTCGCTCAAGCCTATCAAATCCAGTCTACTATCTTGATGCCGCTGATCTACCAACAAACGTATCTAGGCGGTATTTGCCTGCAACAGTGCGATCGCCAGCGTAGTTGGACAGACGATGAGGTGGCGCTAGTGAAAGCGATCGCTGATCAATGTGCGATCGCGATTCATCAAGCTCAACTGTATCAGCAGGCCCAAACAGAACTTGTAGAGCGACAAAAAATTGAAGCTCAGCTTCGTCATGATGCATTCCATGATACGTTAACGGGGCTACCCAACCGAGCACTGTTTATGGATCGCCTAGGGCATATTCTACAGATTGCTCATCGCCATCTTATTCGTAACCCTCAAGCCTGTCCCTATCAATTTGCAGTTCTGTTTCTAGATTTAGATCGCTTTAAGATGGTGAATGATAGCCTTGGCCATACCATTGGCGATCAACTCCTACAAATTGTGGCCAATCAACTCCAAGCCTGTCTACGAATGGGGGATACGGTTGCTCGACTAGGGGGAGATGAGTTCGTGATGCTTCTAGAAGGCATCCAAGGCATGAATGATGCCATTGAGGTGGCCCATCGTATCCGTCGGGTGCTTAAGTCACCTGTTGTACTGGATGGGAGAGAAGTTTTTATTAGTGCTAGTATTGGCATTACCTTAAATTCTAGCACCTATACTGATCCAGCTCAGCTCTTGCGAGATGCGGATACAGCCATGTATCGTGCCAAGAAACGTGGGCGAGGTGAGTATGAAGTTTTTGACATTTCAATGCACACCCATGCCCTTCGTCAGCTTCAGCTAGAAAGTGACCTACAGCGGGCTATTGAGCGGCAAGAACTTAGGGTACACTATCAACCCATTATATCGTTATCGGATCAGTGCATTGAGGGCTTTGAAGCGTTAGTGCGTTGGCAACATCCAGAACATGGGATGATTTCTCCAGATGAGTTTATTCCAATTGCGGAAGATACCGGATTAATTATGCTCATTGATGTTTGGGTGCTGCAGGAAGCCTGCCATCAACTCTATCAATGGCAGCAAGATTTTCCTGCATTGCCAGCGTTGACCATGAATGTGAATTTATCAGGAAAACAATTCTCCCATGCTGAACTCATTACCCAAATTGATCGCATTTTAGAGACATCCCATATTTCTGGCTCTCAACTAAAGCTAGAAATTACTGAAAGTGTCTTAATCGAAAACTCTGACGTGGCTACAACCATTCTCAGCGAGCTACAGGCACGAAAAATCAGAGTTTGTTTAGATGATTTTGGCACGGGCTATTCATCCCTCAGCTATCTGCATCGGTTTCCTATCAGTACGCTGAAAATCGATCGTTCATTTATTACTCCTTTAGAAACAGATATTGATAAGTTTGAAATTGTGAAAGCGATCGTTAATCTCGCCCTCAATTTAGGTCTGAATGTTGTGGCAGAAGGGGTAGAAACGACTCGACAGTTATCCTACCTGAGGTCTGTAACCTGCCATGCTGCTCAAGGATACCACTTTGCTCGCCCCCTTTCTGGTGAAGCTGCTTCAGAGTTTATTCAAGACTATCTTTTCAATGGTTCTATCTAGATCTATAACGCCATAGGACGACATGAAAGGCTATAGCTCTAGATAAAAAACTGGTGAATTGGGATCGAGTCTTGAGATTATATGGCTTGACAGACAAACCTCTTGGCACCTGTCTTGGTTGCTTCTACGACGATTGAGGTCTTGGCACAGGAGCGTCGCTTGGAGCATTCCCACCCTCAGCATAGCAACGATATCCTGCAGCCTGCTCTAGACAGTCCTCGACCGAACCATGGTAATCTGCATGACTAGATCCGTATGACTAACATTCTGTCCGTAAGATTGGATACCTCTGTTGTCACATACAGTATGCTAGCGTTGTCGAGTTGTTTTCGCAAAGTTGGATGCTATGGCTCAGGCAAGGGTTGGTTCAGTAGCGACTCTCTGGCGCTATCCGGTCAAGTCAATGTTGGGGGAAGAGCTAGAGGCTTCCGAAATCACTGCCCATGGACTCGTGGGCGATCGCGCCTATGCATTGTGGGACGTTGCCAGCGGCAGAGTTGCTAGTGCCAAGAACCCCAAAAAATGGGCCAAGCTACTAGACTTTCAAGCAGCTTTTGTTGAAACTCCGCAATCCACAACGCCCTTGCCAGCCGTTCAGATGGTTTTACCTGACGGTACCTCAGTGACCAGCGAAACAGAAGCTGTCGAAGACATGCTCTCTGAGACCTTGGGGCGATCGGTGCAGTTGCTCTCCAGTGCTCCAGAAAAGGTGAGCTTAGACCAGTATTGGCCGCAGGTAGAAGGAACCGTGCACCAAGATACGATCACAGAATTGGTGCTGCCCACAGGGACGTTTTTTGACTCTTGTCCTATCCACTTGGTGACCACGTCAACGCTATCAAGCCTGCAGACGCTCTATCCTGATGGCCAGTTTGAGCCCTGTCGGTTCCGCCCCAACATCCTGATCGAGCCGACTGAGCCAGACGCAGGATTTGTGGAAGATGCCTGGGTGGGTGGACTACTAGCCATCGGTGATCAGGTGCGCCTGCAGATTGATACCGCCTGTCCCCGCTGTGTTGTGACCACCCTTGCCCAGCAAGGATTACCCCAAGATTTAGATATTCTACGCACCACGATTCAGCACCACAATATGATCGCAGGTATTCGCGCTTCAGTGGTGCAGGGAGGGGTAATTCATCGACATGATCCTATTTGGCTAGAGTCTTAAGATTGGTTGCGCAATACCTCCTAGGTTAGGAGCATTTGGGGATAAGCTAGGAAGCATCCCATTAAGGATGAGCCGCTATCGGATCCAGAACCTGTTTCTAACCTAGCTATCTTCATGTCACCCACTTAGCGTAAGAAACGTAGCCCTTGAGACCTTCTTGGGGTGCGATCGCCCTATGCTAGGTCTGAATTGCCATACAGGGAGGCCTATGACAACGCTACTGGTTCAACACTGTCACACGTTAGTCACCATGGATGCGGAACGGCGAGAAATCGCTGATGGAGCGCTACTGATTCGCGATCATATCATCGAGCAGGTTGGCACAACCGACGAGTTGCCCCAGACCGCTGATGATGTGCTCGATCTACGAGGACGACATGTGGTTCTCCCTGGCCTGGTTAATACTCACCACCACTTTTTTCAATCCCTCACGCGTGCCGTTCCTGCTGCTCAAAATTGTGATTTATTTAACTGGCTTACCTCCCTCTATCCTCTCTGGGCAAATCTGACAGCAGAAGGAATTTATCTTAGCACCCAAATGGCGGCAGCAGAACTGATGTTGTCGGGTTGCACCACTGCCAGCGATCACCTCTATCTATATCCTAATGATTGCACCTTAGACGACGCTATCCAGGCAGCCCAAGACATAGGTCTACGGTTTCATGCTAGTCGGGGCAGTATGAGCGTTGGGCAAAGCAAAGGAGGACTTCCGCCCGATACCTTGGTGGAACGAGAGGCAGATATTCTCAGCGATAGTCTACGGCTGATTGAGCAGTACCATGATCCATCGCGCCATGCCATGACTCGGATGACCCTTGCACCTTGTTCGCCCTTCTCTGTATCCCAAGATCTCATGCGAGAATCGGCTGCAATGGCGCGATCGCACCCCCAGGTACGACTTCATACCCACTTGGCGGAGAATCAATCAGATGTGGACTATAGCTTGGCAACCTTTGGGATGCGGCCAGGAGATTATGCTGAGTCGGTGGGGTGGTTAGGAGCTGATGTCTGGCACGCCCATTGTGTCCAGCTCAGTGATGACGCGATCGCTAAGTTTGGCCGCACCGGAACCGGCGTTGCTCATTGTCCTTGCAGCAATATGCGCCTAGCCAGCGGCATTGCCCCCATTCGGAAGATGCTCAATCACAAGGTTCCTGTTGGACTTGGGGTCGATGGGGCTGCTTCCAATGATGCTACAAATCTATTGCATGAAGCTCGAATGGCTATGCTTCTAGCGCGGGTCGGCAGTTGTGACGCTTCGGTGATGTCAGCGCGAGATGTGTTAGAACTAGCAACCCTGGGAGGCGCACGGGTGCTAGGACGAGACGACATTGGCGCACTGGTTCCTGGTCACTCGGCAGACTTTATTGCAATTAATTGCGATCGCCCTTCTCTATCGGGTGTTCATGACATAGTAGCCGCGCTCATCTTTTGCCAAACAGATAGCGTTGATTACAGCTTTATTAATGGCAAGAAGGTCGTCGATCATGGACAATTAACCACTGTAGATTTACCCAGACTTGTGGAGCAGGTCAATCATTATGCCCAAACCATGATGGATAAACCTGTCTGATTGCTCTGGATTACATGTCTATCTCAGGATTG
>RECH01000156.1 GCA_007694125.1 Leptolyngbya sp. DLM2.Bin15 | reverse complement strand
GTGTTGGTGGCTTGGTGTTTGATGGCTGGGGGCAGGGTGGCCCAAGAACTAGGACTCTGCGGCGGAAAATACCCTGTAGAGGGGCACCAGTATTCCCGAAGCGGCCCTGAGGGAACTGGCTGGACTGGCTTCAGCGTCGCTCAGGCAGCATCCTCCCTGGGATGTTTTGATCCTGGGCTGATGGATGCCTCCTCGTTCTAGGCATGGGATCAGGCTCCATGAATATCAAGCTTTCATGACTCATGCCTTGACAGAAATCTAGATAACCGTAAAGATAGATACAGAAACCAAATCGTTCATCTCTCCTGTTCAGCTCTAGTAAATCACGATTTACATCAGCGACTGGGAGACGGAAGTAAGGAGTCATCCTGAAGGAACGCGCCTCTTAACACTCTACAGACTATTCCTGGAGGCGAAACCATGCAACTCTCATATCGCGGCGTTACCTACAACTACACCCCCCCTCAAGTGAACTACAACAGCAAAGAAGCTGTTGGTAAGTATCGGGGACTTGACATTCGATTCCGGAAAGTATCACAGCCGGTTGTGCAACTTCCCACTCTTGATTTAATCTATCGAGGAGCCCATACTCTGCATCATGCCTAGTGCTGATGTACTCTACGCCCAGCATTTTGTGGGGTAGATACGGGTATTCTTGACAATTCGTAAAAGCATCCTTGCATCTGACTAGGATGCTTTTTATTGTGTAAGAAGCAGGGTCGATCTAGGCTCGTTGATTCCCAGGTTTTGGTTGAGTAGATGCATCCCACGTTCGCAGCCCTCACCATTCGGCTGATCTCATGCTGGAGCCCTAATTCCTTCTTCCCGGAGGATGAGGGGGGTTGAATCTGGCTCCGCTTTCTTGTTTTGGAAGGAAGGCGTTGAGATGTGAGGACTATGTTGCAAAACTGGGATGCAATCAGGTCAGCGATCGCTGACCGTGGCGATCGAGATCTCTGACCCCATGCCCTAGGGTCAGAGGCAATTGATAGGAACCCAACGTGCCCCCAACAGTTTCGACGCGGATCGCATCCGCACCCGAAGATATGACGTAAGGTGATCTATGAAGTGGACGGTTGGACAACAAGTAACCTGCAACGGTGTCGATTGGGGGCTGTGCCAAGTCCGCATGAGCAATGAGAACATGGTGGTCATTTATTGTCCTCGCTATGAATTTGTCATGTCTGGCAGCCCATTTAATCTCGATCAAGCTGGCTGGCAGGTGGCAGAAGGGTTGCCACCAGAACAGCCCAGGGAGCGGGATGTATCCCATCCTCAGCGCGGTGATAAGGTGGTGAGTTTTGAGCAATGGCGTACCGGGACGCGATCGCCCCAGCCAGTGCCAGTGCCTTGATCGGCAGACGACACCAGATTTAAAACCAGAACGTGGGTCAGAGGATTATCCCCCTGACCCACGTTTATGTTGCACCGGACTCAGCGATTGTGAAGCCTATGCCCCAACAGACGCTCACTCTGGGCAAGTGATATGGCGATCGCAGCCTTTTGATTAAGCAGCTTTTTGATTAAGCAGATGGTTTTTTAAATCGAGTATCCGTAACTTAGGGCATATTGGCTCAACAAGGTGGTGTGCAACTCATGGATGGAATTGCGGAGTTCATCATGGGTTTTGAACTCATCTAGACGGTAAATGACTTGACCATGGCGGAACACCATAATGGTGGGCAAGCTGGTCAGGCGGTAGGTATTGGCAAGGCGTAAATTGTCATCGGCGTTGATGCTGACCAATTTAATGGCTTCCTCTGATTCGACATTGAGACGATTCAACATCGGGCTCACCAATCGACAGAGACCGCACCACGGGGCCCAAAAATTTACTAAGACAGGGGTTGAGGCATCCAGGACTTCCGGAACAAAGGTTTTCTCGTCAACAATTAACGCCATGATCCCTCTAAGTTTTTTATTTAAATTTGCTCTGGGATCATTCTATCGGTTGTTTGCCGCGAATAATACGCTATTCCGTCATGTTCTGATGAATCAATTCGAAAATCTTTCAGAACTTTAGTCTGATGATGGCAAAGGTCTGGTGATGGAGCGGGCGATCGCCACGCAGATCGCCAAGCTGGCGTCGGTTTTAATTGCCTCGGCATGGATATGGGTGGGGGTGGCTCGGTAGCCCTGGGTCTGGAGCGCTTGAATGAGGTGCGATCGCTTAGGAATGTCCATCTGCCCTTGTTTACCAATGTCACCTAGGAGGTAGAAGTAGGGCGGCATCGTGGCTTCTGCCGCCATCAGCCGCAATAGATGGGCGCGATCGCTCCATTGCCACTGGTCGGCTAGATCGATCAAGGTGGTCAAGGTGGCGGGATCATGCAGCGATCCCAGCCAGAGGGGGCCTGTGAGGGTGGGAGGGCGATCGCAGGCAGGGCAGGACACTCGCCCCAGCCGTCGCCAGGACAGGGTTTGGTACTCCCCACAGCCATGGCAGTAGCCGAGGAATCCATAGGTCTGATCCGTGAGCATGGGTTTGGGCAACAGCCGCACCATGACGCGATAGGTTTCACCGGTAAACAGGGAAAAGAGGGGACGGATGCCTAAGTTGCGCGCGGCGGCCTGCTGCTGGAGGCTGCCAAGCAACAGGCGCAACCCTTGCTCGTGGGCGGCGGGATGGCTGCGGGCATAGGCGGCATAGGAGCGCAGGCTTTGGGTGGGGAGATGCCCGGTGGCGGTGCGGCCATCGGTGCTGGTGAGGTAGATGAGACCGCCGATGGCCGTAGCCCAGAGGCAGGTGCTGAGATGGGGAGTGGCGGCTCCAAATCCGTCTACATCGACTAAGTCGTAGTAGTCCTTCTTGAGATGGCAGGTGAAAAAAACGCGGTTGGCTTCTTCTTGGGTCACCTGACCCCGGCCGGCCTGCAGCATGGATCGAAGATTAGCGTTGAGGGTGGGGTGGATATCGGGATTGCCATCATTGACCCAGAGCCAGTCTGCGCCACTCTCCTGCCAGTAGCGCAGCGATCGCACCCCACAGCCGGCCATGGCATCCAACACCCGCAGCCGTCCTGTTTGCTGGCGATGCAGGGCGGCCATGAGCACCCCTAGGTCGCGTACGACCCGAGTTTGGGGACGGAAGAAGGCGTTGCCTACATGAAAGCGGGCAGCTCCTTCTTGGATGAAACTAGGTTCTCCGGGGCGATCGCTAGAATTCACGGCGAGAGAAGATCACCGTGGCGATCGCCAGGGTCAGCACGATATACAACAGCCCATAACCGGCATTGCTCCAAAGTTCTAGGGGCCGGGGCAGGAGATCCATGCCGTAGACCGCCACATTTTTGAGATCGAGCCGGGATAGGTCGGGCAAGACCAAATACATGGATTCTGTAATCCGCTGAATGTTGGGACTCTCTGACAATTCCGTGAGCAATACCAGATCTCGACTCAGGTGTCCCATGAGGTAGACTGCCACGGTGAGGAAGACCGCCAGCAACGAACTGGTGAACACGCCAAATAAAATGGCGATCGCCGTGATCAAACAAAGTTCCAGAAACAAAAACAGCACGGCTAGCAGGATGCTGTCGAGGGGAAATGCGATTTGGTTTAGGGAGAGGGTGGTGATGTAGATCGCGGTCATCACCGTCACCATGACAGCCAAGACGACGGATAGCCCCACATGTTTACCAACAATAAACTCGGCGGGCGTGAGCGGCTTTGCCGTGAGCACGTACACGGTACGCTTTTCAATTTCCTTGTTGACCAAGCCGGTGCCCACAAACACGGCAACCACCAATCCCGTGACGCCGATCGCCCCTAGACCTACGTCTAGCAGCATTTTGTCTTCCGTGCTAGCCGCCACATCTGGCAGCAGTAGATTGGCTAGCAGCAGCAAGATGCCAAAAAATCCCAGCAAGTAGAGAATGCGATCGCGGATCACTTCTCGAAAAACATTACTGGCAATGACCAATACCCGTCCAACGTTCACAGTCTTCCTCCTGAGAGAAGCGGTCTCGTTTTCAGTATTCCACCCATTGTTCTCGGAGCGATCGCTTCATCCGAGAAAATTGGGGACGGATTGGGGAGATTACGGAGCATTCGCATCTGGATATTCTATGGGACTGATGGGCTCACAGCGAATGACGACGTCTGAGCGGTTCTCTGGATCCTCGGTGAGTAAATTGGGCAATTCTCGAAACGGATTGGTGCGATCGGGATCAAGCCGCTCGGCTTCCCCACGTTCGATCAACTCACAGGTTTGGCTGAGACGAAAACCGCCTAGGTTGGAACTTGGGCCATACCAGTAGGCACGGAAGGTGATCGCGTAGCCGTTGGCGGTTGATGGCAAGGGACGAGGGAGCGTTGTGCCAAAGTTCCAAAGCTCTTGTTCTCTCGATCGGGAGAGAGTATCTTCAGCCGCGCTGGCTTGCCTCACCTGTTGCAACACCTGGTCCTGTAGCTGTTTAAACTCATTATTGTTGTTCATCAACCAGCGAACAGCATCATTCCATGAACCCGGCTCAAGCTGCTGGCGCAGTTCGTTTTCGGCTGCTTCCAAAAGGCGCACCCCAGTGGCTGGACGGCGCGTATCGCCGACGACATCAAAGGACAGCTTGACGACGAAGGCACTGCTTTCAAATGAATCTGCCAAGGTGCTGGGGTAAGCCTGGAGCCAGGTTTGTACAACCAAGAAGAAGCCAATCCAGCAGGATATGAGGGCATGGGACAGCCCTACAACCACAATCGTTTGGCGATCGCCTACTTTGGGAATGCGTAGCTTGGGCCCCGGAGCCAGATAGAGCGGCACCGTGGCGATCGCTGCGGTGGTCATGGGCCAAAGCACCATCGTGGCTTCTAGGCTGATGAGATTCCAGGCATAGATCAATCCCAGAACCATACCTGCCGTGAGCCAAGGGCCAGGGTAGACCTTGAACCCTAGAATAGAAAATTTGATGTTGACGGTTGCCCAGCCGATGCCCAAGGAGAGAAAAATCCAACCAATGGTCGCTAAGCCATCTCGTACTAGGGGTGTGGTAATAAGCAGGGAAATGAGCCATGAAAATAGGCTCAGCAAAATTAACATTTGCCAAGAAAATGGATCCGGCGGGCGAACCTGTTTCCAAAACTGCTGAAATAAATCCTTGACCCACGAGAAGAACAAAAGCACAGGTTAGGGCGAGACGACTCGCAAACAGACGATGACCGTATGCTATGCGGAGACTTGCATCATCGGCAACGTTCCCAAAACCTGTCTAGAATGAAGAAACGTAACGTTGCGGTTGAGTGAGGTCTATGGACTGGCGAGAAGTATCGGGAAACTGGATAGTCATCCCCCCGCGACCGAAGGCGATTGTGCATTTCCTGGGTGGGGCGTTTGTGGCGGCGGCTCCTCAGGTAACCTACCGAATGCTGTTGGAGTCGCTGGCGGAGGCAGGGTATGCGGTTGTAGCGACACCATTTGTGAATACGTTTGATCATGTGGCGATCGCTCGTCAGGTGATCCTTGCCTTCGATCGGGCGCTTGAGTATCTACGGGCTCGGGTGCTTCAGCAACGCTATATTCCGATTTATGGCCTCGGTCATAGTATGGGCTGTAAGCTGCACCTGTTGATCGGCAGTCTCTATGAAGAGGAGCGGGCCGGTAATATTTTTATGGCCTACAATAACTACCCAGCGCGGCGATCGATTCCCTTCTTGGAGCAATTTTCCCAGGTGACCTTAATGGATGTGGAGTTTACGCCATCGCCGCAGGAAACAGAAGCTTTGGTGTCTGAGAATTATTACGTGAAGCGCAACCTGCTGGTGAAGTTTACTCAAGATAACATCGACCAAACGCGATCGCTCAGTCAGGTGATGCAGCAATGCTGTCCAGACTTCACCACGGTGCAGATTTTGCCCGGCAACCATCTCACGCCGCTGGGGCAAGATGTGCGCTGGCAGCCTAGCACGGCTTTTTCTCCCTTGGATGCCCTTGGACAATTGGTGAAGCAGGAGGTCTACCGCGACTTTAATCAACTCAGGCGCAATTTACTGCTCTGGCTTGATCCGGTTTCTGTGCCACGTGCCTAAGCTGGGAGTCCTCCAGGGCGATCGCTCTCCCTCAATCATCAGGCTAGCGATCGCCCGTTTCAACCGCGTGGGTGTATCAGATGCCTAGGTCATATTCACCGAATACCCCCATAGCTGGCCTACTGCCTGGCTGTGACTCAACCAAAGCAATATCTTATTCACGGCTGCGCACTGGCGTTGAGGTACCATCTCCATAGTGAGACGGCAGATCTCGCTTGAGCAGGGTACTGGCTACAATGATACCCACAATCGATAGCATTGCCATGGGATAAAAGGCATAGGTGTAGGAGCCAAACCAATCTCGCAGTTGCCCTGTGGCTAAGGTTCCTAGAAGCGCGCCGACACCATAGGCTGTAAATACAATGCCGTAGTTTTGGGCATAGTGATCTGGGTTAAATAGGCGCAGGGTCGTTGTGGGGGCGATCGCTAGCCAACCTCCTAGGCAAAACCAAAAGAGGCAAAAGGCTACTAGGTAGGTGGCGACCTGTCCTTGTTGGGCATGGATCATCAAGATACAGGCAATGAACATCAGAACATAGGAGGCGATCGCTACATAGTGGGGGCGAAAGCGATCGCTCAACCATCCAAATAAGGGACGGCTGATACCATTGAATAAGGCAAAGAGGGATACACTACTGGCAGCAACGGCGGGATCAATGTTGATTAGTTCTTCCCCCACGGGGCTAGAGATACCAATGGCACTCAGGCCGACTAACGCCCCAATGACGTAGCAAATCCAGAGCCCATAAAATGAGCGACTTTTGAGCATGGCGCTAGGATAGGTCTGTGACCCTGTTCGAGACGTGGCGATGGATTGTCCATGTTGGGGTTGCCAGTCTTTGGGGGGAAGCTTGAGGGCGATCGCTAGTCCAGTAATCAGGATGGCAAAGGCTATGCCTAGGATGCGCAGTGTGGGTCGGACGCTGTAGGCATTAATTAAGTTATTGGCTAACGGTGCTGTGATCAAGGGCGATAGACCGAAACCAATGATGGTTAAACCAACGGTTAAACCTTTACGATCTGGAAACCAGCGAGCTACAACGACCATAGGCACGCCGTAGGTGATGCCCACGCCGGTGCCAGCAACCACACCATAGGTAAGAACCATGGCACTAATGCTATGGGTAAAACTAGAAAGAATATAGCCCGCTCCCATCGTCAGCCCGCCAATGATCGTTGTGATCCGGGTGCCTATGCGGGGAATGTAGTATCCAGCAATGGGCATAAATATGGCATAGAATACTAGAGCCACGGTATAGGGTAAGAGACTTTGGGTAGCGCCGATGCTGAATTCACGTTCCAGCGGTTTTCGAAAGACGCTCCAAGAATATACGGTGCCTAGGCAGAGCAATATGCTAATTCCTAGGGGAATAAGCAACCATCGTCCTTGCTCGGCGGGCAGACCAAATATAGTAACGGGTGATTTTTGACGCGCGATAGACATAGACTAAAAGAGCGATCGCTATAGGTATGTTCAGTTAAGAATGGGAGCTAGCAGCCATCTAAGACTGCCCAATGGTACAGGGTAGCAAATAAGCTGTCTAACAACCTGTTCGATTGATAACTAACCCTATCCTATCTGTCTATGATTGCTATTGATGCGGACGTCAAATCGAGCTACAGGACATGTCTCTCACCCCCAGTCCTGCCAACCTTCTGATCTTCAATCTGCCTAGGCTGGGTCATGGGTTTGGGTGATGGGCTCTTGATGGAGGATTGGGCTTTCTCTAGGCTAGATCCGAGGACTAGCCAAGCAGCAAGGGGTTTCCTAGGCGATCGCTCCTGTTCATGGGACAGGCAAGCCGCATCAGCAATCATCCTCTAGAGGTTGGTCAAAAGGCGATCGCCCTCCGTAAGCTAGAGATATATGTCAATACTTTGGGAGATGCCCATGGATCCTACACAAACCCCCGAACTCTACGATAGCGATAAGCGTAAGGCCCTGTCGATCGTCAGCCACGGTGCCATTTTCTTCAGCTCCCTGTTTTTGTCGGTTGGCTTGCCGATTGCCATCTTGCTGATCTCGAATGACCCGATCGTCAAAGACAACGCGAGGGAATCGATTAACTTCCACTTCAATGTGTGGCTATACGCGATTATTTTCGGGATCCTGACCATTGTCTTGATTGGCTATCCGCTGCTAGCCATTTTGTTTGTTATTCACTGGGTTATGCCCATCATCGGGATTCTCAAGATTCTGAAGGACAGCGATCACTCCTATCGCTACCCCTTCATTTTCCGTCTATTGGGCTAGGTGCGACGGCATCGGTGGAAACGACTCCCATCAACTGATCGATGTAGGATTCCCGATGGGTGTCTAGGTCGGGTACTAGTTGGTAGGTGCCGTTGGCCTGCTCTACTAAAATTCCTGTTTCCACTAAGCGGCTCAGGGCCTGTTTCAATTGTCCATTGGTCAGGTTGAGCCGCTCGTCTTTTTTCGCTTGGCGTACATATTTGAAGATCACTAAAAAGCGTCCATAGGTGGGCCCTGGCTGGCCATCTTGGAAGGATAGGCACACCTGTTCTAGGATGATCGCCCAATGGTGGCGATCGAGGTCGCCGGGTAGGTCGCTGCTAAATTCCGACTCGGTTTCGGGATCTTCGTTGGGCAAGAATAGTTCTTTGAAGCCGCTCAGGGTATAGACTTTAACGACGCCCTCGGCTTCTGCCTTGGCAATGAAGGCGCTGAAGTTGGAAAAGGCTTCTCCCTGGTCTTGGCGAATGGACTGAAAGCCGCTGTAGGAGAAGCGGGAGTTGGCTCGCATTAACAGATCGGTGGGGCCAAAGCGGGTGCTTTTGCCTTGGTCGCGGGCTTGGATAATGGATTCGGTGAGGCAGGCGATCGCGTCGGCGTAGGAGATCAGGCTGGGCGGTTCGGGGGTTTCGGTCAGGGTTGGATAGGCACCATCGGCGGATAGTTTTTCTAAATCAATGAATTCGTTGGCGCTCAGCAATAGTTGCTCACTGGCGGTTTCTGTGCGGCCAATTAAGGTTACGCGTTTTCGCAGGGTACGGAGGGCGGTGACAAGGGGCACGAAGTCGCGATCGGCGGTGACGATGATAAATTGCTGGATTTCTGGATAATGATGGGCGGTATTGAGACAGTCTACCGTGAGTTTAATATCAACGCTATTTTCCTTACCTGTGGAAACATGGATTGGCTCAAATCCCAGACTGTAGAGTGCTTGCACTAACGGCTCTCGCTCCCGCCGCCAGTTGGCATACACCATTTTGAAGCGAGGATGTCCCTTACTTTCAGAATAACTAATCAATGACTCAGCTAAGGGAGCTTTGACGCCCTGGGCCGCCACTTTCACATTTTCGTAATCCCAAAATACGGCGACTTCATCGGAGGCAGGGGGGCGAGTCGGTGGATCGGCGGCCGCCAAGGGAGCGATCGCCCCGGATGGGAGCTCGCGATCGCCTTGGACGATCATGCCGCCAGCATAGGTGGAGGCTAGGGCCACGGTGCCGGAGAGGAGCGATCGCCGAATATCGCGATCCATGCCCCAACTCACCCCTGCGACCAGGCCAAACACGGCCACGCCAAACCCCAACAGTAATTTTTCTCGTGCCATAGTTGATGTATCTTCAAGCAATGGTTGACCAAGCCAACGGGATCCGCTGATTCCTAGAGTGGCACAATCTTACAGGGGTCGGCTAGGTTATCGGCCTCCGAGTTTTAGCGAGGTTCTTCGATGCTGCTGTCCGTGATCATTGGGGGACAGGAACTATTTCGAGATAGCGCCAGCTAAAACATTTGTACTATTAGCATAATGCCGCTAAGATAGACCGTTAGTGCCAAGAGTTACCCATAGGCAGGTTGAGCTTGATCTACCATGAGGGGGTCGCCCGTGGTAAGGTCAAATGCCGCTCTCTCATCCCTTGGGATTTCTTGGATAGAGACGATAAGATTGTTAAGAACTGTTGCTTGTGCAGCCTGTTCCTCCTGTTGTATGTGAATATCCCATGGCGAAGCGCTCCTCTAAATCCACCTCTGTGTCATCATCCCCTAACCTAACAACCGCCTCGGAGTCTGGTGCATCGGTGCGGGCTGTGGCGGCCGAGCCTGGTACGTCGGCTGGCGGATCGACCGACATCATTCGCATTCGCGGGGCTCGACAGCACAATCTCAAAAATATTGACCTGGAGCTGCCGCGCAATAAGCTGATTGTGTTCACGGGCGTATCGGGATCGGGCAAGTCATCCCTAGCGTTTGACACTATTTTTGCTGAGGGGCAGCGTCGCTACGTAGAATCCCTGAGTGCCTATGCGCGGCAGTTTTTGGGTCAGGTAGACAAGCCCGATGTGGATGCCATTGAGGGGCTCAGTCCAGCCATTTCCATCGACCAAAAGTCTACGTCCCACAACCCTCGCTCTACGGTGGGTACGGTAACGGAGATCTACGATTACCTACGGCTGCTGTTTGGGCGGGCGGGCGAACCCCACTGCCCCCACTGCGATCGCTCCATTGTGCCCCAAACCATTGACCAAATGTGCGATCGCGTCTTGGGCTTGCCCGATCGCACCCGTTTTCAGATCCTTGCGCCGGTGGTGCGGGGCAAGAAGGGTACCCACAAGAAGCTGCTATCCAGCCTAGCCTCAGAAGGATTTGTGCGGGTGCGGGTGAATGGCGATGTGCGGGAGCTGTCGGACTCCATTGAGCTGAACAAGAACCACAGTCATGACATTGAAATTGTCGTGGATCGTTTGGTGAAAAAGGAGGGCATTCAGGAGCGCTTGGTGGATTCCTTGGCGACTTGCCTGAAGCGTTCTGAGGGCATTGCGGTGATTGATATTTTGGAGGGCGATCGCTCGGAGGACGCTCCCAATGTCATTGATATGGAGGCCCATCGCCATCCTTCGGCCAAGGCCGCAGCGGCCACGGGTGCCTACCAGGTGGAGGAGCGCCTACCCAAGGAGCTGGTGTTTTCAGAAAACTTTGCCTGTCCTGAACATGGCGCGGTGATGGAAGAACTCTCGCCTCGCCTGTTTTCCTTCAACTCGCCCTACGGAGCCTGCCCCCACTGCCACGGGTTGGGGACGCTACGCACCTTCTCAGCGGAGTTGGTGGTGCCGGATCCCAGTCTGCCGGTCTATGCAGCGATCGCCCCTTGGTCGGAGCGGGATAATACCTACTATTTTTCCCTGCTCTACAGCGTGGGCCAGGCCTTTGGGTTTGAACTGCAAACGGCTTGGTGCAAGCTGACGCCGGAGCAACAGCAGGTAATTCTCCATGGCTCGGAGGAAAAAATCTACATCGAGTCGGACTCTCGCTATCGGGAAGACAAGGGGTACCATCGCCGCTATGAGGGCGTTTTACCCATGCTGGAGCGCCAGTATCGGGAAAGTACGTCGGAAACGTTTAAGCAAAAGCTGGAAAAATATCTGGTGGATCAAGCCTGTGAGGTTTGCGGGGGCGATCGCCTCAAGCCGGAGGCCCTGGCGGTGCGAGTGGGGCAATACAGCATCAAAGACCTCACCCATGTCTCGATCCGCGATACCTTAGACTGCATCAATCACATGCACCTGACGCCCCGCCAAGCCCAAATTGGGGAACTGGTGCTCAAGGAAATTCGCGCCCGGCTGCAGTTTTTAATCGACGTGGGGCTGGATTACCTCACCCTGAACCGGACGGCGATGACCCTGTCTGGTGGAGAGGCCCAGCGCATTCGCCTGGCCACCCAAATTGGCGCGGGGCTCACCGGCGTGCTCTACGTGCTGGATGAACCCAGCATTGGTCTACACCAGCGGGACAACGATCGCCTGCTAGCCACCCTCACCCGCCTGCGCAATTTGGGGAATACCCTGATTGTGGTGGAGCATGATGAAGACACCATCCGCGCTGCTGACCACTTGGTGGACATTGGCCCCGGTGCTGGGGTGCATGGGGGGGCGATCGTGGCCCAGGGCTCCTTCGAGGAGTTGCTGAAGGCTGAAGACTCCCTCACCGGAGCCTATCTATCGGGCCGGCGCAGAATCCAAACGCCCGCCCAACGGCGCACCGGCAACAGCCGCATGTTGAAAATCCGCCAGGCCCACCGCAACAACCTGAAGCAGATTGATGTGGATATTCCCTTGGGCAAATTAGTTTGCGTCACCGGGGTATCAGGATCGGGCAAGTCTACCCTGGTGAATGAGCTGCTCTACCCTGCCATTCAGCATCACTTTGGGCGCAAGATTCCTGATCCTAAGGAGATGGAAGCGATTCAGGGGCTGAAGGCCTTGGATAAGGCGATCGTGATTGACCAGTCGCCCATTGGCCGCACGCCGCGATCGAATCCTGCCACCTACACCGGTGTGTTTGATGTGATTCGGGATTTGTTTGCAGAAACCATTGAGGCGAAGGCACGGGGCTATAAGCCAGGACAGTTTTCGTTCAACGTTAAAGGCGGACGCTGTGAGGCCTGTGGTGGTCAGGGGGTGAATGTCATTGAAATGAACTTCTTGCCGGATGTTTATGTGCAGTGCGAGGTGTGTAAAGGGGCGCGCTATAACCGGGAAACCCTGCAGGCCACCTACAAGGGCAAGTCGATCGCTGATGTGTTGAACATGACTGCCGATGAGGCGCTAGACTTTTTCCAGAATATTCCTAAGGCGGCATCGCGGCTGCAAACCATGGTGGATGTGGGTCTGGGGTATGTGCGTCTGGGGCAGACGGCACCGACGCTTTCGGGGGGAGAGGCCCAGCGGTTAAAGCTGGCGACGGAGCTGGCACGGCGGGCCACGGGCAAGACGCTGTATTTGATTGATGAACCCACGACGGGTCTATCCTTCTATGATGTCCACAAGCTGCTAGATGTCCTCCAGCGCTTGGTAGACAAGGGCAATTCGGTGTTGGTGATTGAGCATAATTTGGATGTGATCCGCTGTGCCGATTGGATCGTGGATCTGGGCCCCGAGGGGGGCGATCGCGGTGGAGAGGTGATCGTTATGGGAACACCGGAAACGGTCGCGGCCCATCCCACGTCCTATACAGGACACTATCTCAAGCAGGTGCTGGCCACCCATCCTCCCCAAGCGATCGCTCCCATCGACGCTTAGCGATCGCGCCCCATCATCATGCTCTAGTTATATCAAGCCCGGTTGAATGGTCATAGTTGGGACATCCTGCCTTCGATCCCCCGCTTCGCCGCCCCCTTGACAAGGGGGCTACAGACATTTGGGTACTACCGCAGCCTGGAATATAGCGTGTCTAACCGGATTTGAGATTAGCCAACTGCCAGCTCACTGACTATCGCGAATGTTTTGGTACTGCTGCAGGATGGTGGACAGGGCATCCATGCGAATGGGCTTGCTCAGGTAGTTGTCCATACCGGCTTGGAGACAAACCTCGCGATCGCCTTGGGTGGCATTAGCGGTGAGAGCCACGACGTAGGGCTGTTGTTCGGTAGGAATTTGCTGACGGATTTCTCGGGTGGCTTCTAGTCCGTCCATCTCTGGCATTTGTACATCCATGAGCACCAGATCATAGGGATGCTGCCGCAGATAGTCCAATACCTCTACGCCATTGTTGGCAATCTCTGCATCATGGCCAAGCCGCTTGAGCAATTGCAGAATCACTTTCTGGTTGACTAGGTTATCTTCGGCCACCAAGACGCGCAGGTCATGGGTGGGCAACATCGATGGTTTGGACAACTGTTTCATATCAGACTTAGACAGGTGAGACGATTCATCATGGTCGGCTTTCAGGCTGTGGAGCAAGGCGTCACATAGGGCGTTCTGCTTCACAGGCTTACTGACGTATTGAATTCCGGTTGCCGGATTTTGCTGGGCCATCACGGCCTGGTCAATTTGGGTGAGCAGCACCACCGGAATATCTTGGGCGTTGGGACAGTGCCGAATCGTCTGCAGCAACTGGGTATCTTGAACGCTGAGCGGTTGCCCATTCAGGATAATAACGTCGAATCGTTGGCTGCTCAAAAGTTTTTCTCCTTCTTCCAAAGAGTGGGTTGCCAAGGATGTCATGCCCCAGGTGCGGGTTTGTAGGAGTAGGTTCTGCTGACTGACGGTATTGGCATCAAGGATCAGCACCCCTTTGCCGGCCAAGCCAGGAATGGGGGAACTGGGAAATCCGATCTGGGGTTCTTCTACCGCATCTACCACCACGGAGCACCAAAAGGTCGATCCTACACCCAGTTCGCTATCTACCCAAATCCGTCCGCCCATCATCTCGCTGAGGCGCTGGCTAATCACTAAGCCTAAGCCCGTACCGCCATAAACACGGCTAATGGAGGCATCGAGCTGACTGAAGGGCTGGAAGAGATAGCGTAGGCGATCGGAAGCGATGCCAATGCCGGTATCTTGAACCGCAAACTGCAGGGCATAGCGGGCCGTGAAGGGGTGGGATTGAGAACGCCCTTGCGCAGAAAAATCTGAGCGAAGCAGCCGGGCATTCACCACCACGGTCACTTCGCCGGCGGAGGTAAATTTGACGGCATTGCTCAATAGGTTGGTGAGAATCTGCCGCAGGCGCACCACGTCACTCACCACCACACGAGGCACTTCAGGCTGAATGAGATAGGCTAGTTCCAGTCCTTTTTCGCTGGCTTTCGGGGCAAGTAGATCCAGCGCTTCTTCGACACAGGTGCGCAGTTTAAAGGGTTTTTGGTCGAGGGTGAGTTTTCCGGCTTCTATCTTGGAAAAGTCTAGGATGTCGTTGATGATCACAATCAGAGCATCACCGCTGGTGCGAATGGTTTCGACAAAATCGCGCTGTTGGGGGGTTAGTTCGGTATCCAGCAGCAGTTCTGTCATGCCAATCACCGCATTCATGGGCGTGCGAATTTCATGGCTCATGGTGGCCAAAAAGCTGCTCTTGGCACGATTATCGGCTTCGGCTTTCCAACGGGCCTGCTCTAAGACGGTAGTTTTCAGGATCAGATCTTGCTGCTGTTGGCGATGCTGGTCTGCCTTCTGGGCATGGGCGATCGCTAACCCGATGTGGCTAGCAATTAACTCTAGGTGATGCAGGGTGTCTGATGTCCATGGGCGAGGGCGATCGCATTGCTGCAGGCACAGCACACCGGAGACCTGTCCTTGATATAAAACTGGTACTGCAACCAAGGCCTGCACGGCTGTCAGGGCCTCTCGGGGGGCGTCGGCTAGGGCAATGGGCAAGGGCCCCGACGCACAGTTGTCGATCACCCAAGAGCTGTGATCGGGCTCGGTTTGAATATGGTGCTGCAGGTGATGGGCCAGGGCTTCAAAGGCGTCTAAAACTGCGGGAATGCCATCCCGGCAATATTCCACCTGATGTAAGGCTGAGCGGGGCGGGGCGGGATGCGCATAGATCAGGCAGCGATCGACCTGGAAGGTTTGCCCGACTTGGTTGGCGATCGCTTGTAGGGTTTGATGCAGCGTCAGATCTTGATGGAGAACCTGAATGGTTTGTTCCAGCCCATACAGAGACGGTTTGGCAGGGGGTGGAGAATCGCTAGCCGGACTAGGCTGGACAGCAAACATTAAATAGGTCGATGCTCCCTCTACTGGGGAGACCCAGGTGATCTGTCCTCGACCAGGGCGACGGTTGGCACTGATGGCACTCGATCGGAGAAAATCGGGTGGCAAGGCAAATGAGATCTCATTCACTTCGTTGCTGAGCAGAGACTGAAGGCGATCGCAGCAGGCTGACCAAAGGCTTGGACAGGCTTGATCTAGGGCAACACCTAACAGGTGATGCCGAGATATTCCCGTCCAGTCTTCGAGCAGGCGATTCCAGCAAACAATGGTGAAATCAAGCTGCACCACGCAAATTCCCATGGGAACTGCATCAAGCGCATAAAACTGGGACGGCATAATCTGAGTCGGATGTTGATTAAGTGAACTCATGCGCTGCGTTCCGGCATGGCGTAACCGTCGTTCCCCAAGTTTACTCCTTGAATTCCCTTCAGAAACGGGCTTGCGTTAGATCCTTCAAGGAAAATGGGATGACATCAGCACTGATAGGTACGGTTTCGGGGTAGATATCCGGTCTAGGATGCTGTAGATCGTCTTGGTCTGCTGGGTTACTCCGTGATGGGTGATCGACAGAAGGTCAGTGATTGTACGGAAACACGTTGCCCCACTCCTCTATGGGTTGACGAGATAGGCTCCTAGAATGTTCTGGCACGTCAGTCATCCCCGCGTCTATCTGTGAGCCATGAGCGAATGATGGTGGCTTGACTAGACTGGGTTCTGGCTACCGCTGCAGCAGGGATAGACCAAGCCCTGAAGCTGGCAAGAGCAAGATTCTAGAATGGCCCCAACTAAGAAGCGATCGCCATCCCTAGTCCCATTGTGAATGAGCTAAGGGGCGATCGCCTCCAGTTAACCTACGGATTTTTTGCCCCCAAACTATAAAGATTCGTCAGACGCGATCGCCTGATCCTTGCATACCTGCATGGCGCTGCGATCGCATCTAGGGCTAGTACTCTGAGGCATCAGTAATCCGCCTATGGGCTGAGGTGGGAAACCTTGTGTCCCCTGGACGTCCTCTTCGTTCTTCTGTCTTCGTTCTTCTGTCTTGCGATCCTAGCTGTAGACCTGATCCAGGCGCACGAGGGTGTGGAGCAACACGGTCGCTCCCTGAGTACATTGTTCTGGGGAGGTATATTCTTGGTCAGAGTGGCTGATGCCAGCATGGCTGGGTACGAAGATCATGCCCATGTCGGTGATATGCCCCATTTCCATGGCGTCGTGACCGGCGCGGCTGGGTAAGGCGTGGGCGGAGAATCCTAGGTCTTGACAGACCTCGCGGATGACGGACTTGATGCTGGTAGCGGCGGGGGAGGGTTTGACTTTGAGAATAGGGGTCATGTCAATGTCGGTGCGGGTTTTGGCGGCGATCGCCTGCAGGTGCCGCGATAGCTGATAGGTCATGTCATCCAAACAGTCTTGGGATAAATCCCGCATGTCTACGGTGAGTTCTACCCGCCCAGGCACAATGTTGGCAGCATTGGGAGATACGTTTAAGGAGCCGACGGTGGCAACCGGACGGCTGGGTTGCTCTAGGGCGATCGCCTGCACGGCCAGGGTCACCTGAGCGGCAGCCACTAGGGCATCATGACGCATATCCATGGGGGTGGTGCCAGCATGGTTCGGCACGCCGGTGATGGTAATGGCGTAGCGGTTCATGCCCACGACGCCGTCCACGACGCCAATTTCATAGCCTTTGCTGTCGAGCACACTGCCCTGTTCCACATGCAGTTCCACAAAGGCCGCCATATCTTCGCGGCTACGGCGGGCCGAGAGAATGCGCGACCAGTCACCGCCAACGGCATCCAAACAGGCTTGAATCGAGGTGCCTTGTTCTGGGTGGTAAATGGCTTCTCCCTTGACGGCACCAGCGATCGCCCGCGACCCAATCATGCTGCTTTCTTCGTCGCTGAAGACAATGACCTCTAAGGGATGGTCTAGGCGTAGCCCTTGTTCATGAAGGCTCTGCACCGCTTCAATGCCCGCCAAAACGCCTAGGACGCCATCATAGCGGCCGCCAGCCGGCACGGTGTCGATGTGGGAGCCGGTGGCGATCGCTGAGAGCTTGGTTTGTTGACCGGCATAGCGGCCAATCATATTTCCGGCTGCATCCACCCGTACCTTCATGCCAGCCTGTTCCATCCACTGGCGCACCCGCTGCCGAGCTTGACAATCTTCTGGGCTAAAGGCCAAACGGCGAATGCCACCGTGGGGCAGCCGACCCAGTTCGGCTAGTTGATCAATATGCTGATTGAGGCGATCGCCATTGACAGCGAGAGCGGTGGTAAGTACGGTCATAGACGAGATGCCTCCTAAAATGTGAATGAGTTTAGCCTAGGTGCGCTAGCGGTCTGAAGGGATCGAACCGCAAGCAGGGCGATAATGCAACCTTGGCAGAGCCCTAGGGCTGATAATCTGGCGGAATCGATGGAGCGATCGCCCATCCTATGACGGTACCTAGGATAGGTTCTTGAAAAATGTTCTCTATAAACTAAACTACCAGCCTGGCTGTGAAATTGGATCCGCCCTTCTGCTGACCTAGGAGCGATCGCCCATCTCTGTATCGACCCATCTCCGTATCTGAGGAAATGGTCACTTAAGACAGTTGACGGGATGGATGCAACAAGCCTTAATGAGATCTGTCATCGATCTACGAACTGAATTCAACTGGCATGACCGACTCTAATTCATCTGTTAAACATATCTTCATTTGTGGATCGGCACTGCAAGGGCAGCCTGACCACGGCAATCTCCAGGGGGCGAAATTTTTGGGGCCCACCTGCACCCAACCCCGCTATCGGCTCCATGCGGCTGGCAATGGATGGCATCCTGCTATCTATGAGGTGGAGACCGGAGGCATTAGCATTCCTGGAGAGGTCTATGAAATGACCTTGGCTGAATACGAGTACTTGTTGGCCAATGAGCCGCCCAATATGTATCCCGATGATGTGGTGCTAGAGAACGGTGACGTGGCGACCGCGATGCTGTATCCCAAAGCACTGATTGACCAGCATCAATGGCCCGATATTTCCCACTACGGTGGCTGGGCGGCATACAAAGCAGATCAACCACAGGCTAGCTCATGACAGAACCCAATCCTGAATTTATGCGAGAGGCGATCGCTCAGTCCCTAGAGGGCATGCGTCATGGCCATGGTGGCCCGTTTGGTGCAGTGATTGTCAAGGATGGAACCATTATTGCTCGGGGGCACAACCGAGTGATAACGTCCAACGACCCCACGGCTCATGCGGAGGTCAGCGTGATTCGAGATGCTTGTCAGCTACTGCAAAGCTTTCAGCTCGATGGGTGTGAGCTGTACACCAGTTGCGAGCCCTGTCCTATGTGTCTGGGGGCTATCTACTGGTCTCGGCTCGACCGAGTGTACTATGGCAATACCAAGGGGGATGCCGCCGCCGCAGGGTTTGACGATCAGTTTATCTACGATGAGCTAGAGGTGCCCATGGGCGATCGCCGCCTTCCTATGCAGCCTTTCCTGCGTGAGGAAGCCCAAGGGGCCTTTCAAGAATGGATCGAGAAAAGCGACAAAACACCTTACTAAGGAAACCTGGGTTGGGGTATATGGCCTAGCTCCAACCCCATAGGCTGGACTCGTCACAGGAGCCTAATCGCCGACCTACTAGAAGGTGTGCCCCGTGGGTTCCGGTGCCTGGGTTGAGAAGGAATTGCCACAGCCGCAGTCTTGCCGAGATTGGGGGTTGCGAAACCGAAAGCCGCCGCCCATCAAGTCTTCAGCATAATCTACCGTCATCCCTTCCAGCACCGCCGCACTTTCTACATCCACAGCAACCCAAATGTGGTCGTGCTGAGAGACGTGATCGTCAGCATGGGGACGATCGACTAAGTCGAGGATGTAATAAAGGTCTTGGCAGCCGCCCGGCTGCACCGAAATCCGCAGCCACGCATCGGGCTGGTCTCGACTCTGTTTCAGGCGGTTGACTTCGGCGATCGCGGTTGAACTGAGGTGAATCATAACTGCTACTGAACAAGTGTCGTTGAACAGGACGTCATCCCAATCCTGTCCAATGTCTCATTACTGTAGCAGCACAATGGCCCCGAGCACGAGAGTCGTGTCGGCTACTGGGTGCAGCGGTAGAGCGATCGCCTCCCTAGCTCAACCTGGCGCGTTCATCTGGCACTAGGATTTGCGATCGCGGGCGTAGTCGTCTTGGTAGCGAATAATGTCGTCTTCTCCGAGGTACTGACCGTTTTGCACCTCAATTAAGATCAACGGAATCACGCCGGGGTTTTCAAGACGGTGTTGGGTGCAGGCCGGCACATAGGTTGATTGGTTGCTAAACAGCAGCTTTTCTTCCCCGTCACAAACCACCTTGGCGGTTCCCGACACCACAATCCAGTGCTCACTGCGGTGGTGGTGCATTTGAAGGCTGAGGCGATGGCCCGGCTTCACTTCAATGCGCTTAATTTTGTACCCCTGCCCTTCTTCCAGAACGGTGTACGACCCCCAGGGACGTGGCTCAGCTTCCCCAGAACTACCCGAGGTGCTCGGGAGTGTTAAATTCACGGGTACTGTTGCTTCCTTGGTCTGAGTCATGAAACTGCTCTCCTAAAAATCCGGGTGTGCAACATCTCAAACGTGCTGATGGATCTCATCATTCAGGCAAGTTGGGGCTGGTACTTCTCACCATAGTTGTGATGGAGATAGACGCCCCTACTCTTCTCAGTATTCCCAAGTATTTACAAAGGAGATCGCTCTCTTTCCCCTGTTGCCATGCCCAGGGTAGACCCAACCTAACATAACAAACTCAGATCTTCTGTACGCGATCGGCGGTATTGTATGACACGAGTACAGGTCAACTCTTCATAAAACTAGGGTGATGTTCAAAGATGATATGAAGTTATCCCGAGGCAAGCAACGGATCCCGCGGGCGATCTAACCAATGTTAGAGGCCAATGTTAGAGGCACTACCTGGAACGTTGGTGTGGCTTGACTTCAGAGGAGTATAGTACAGCTATATCGTTTAGCAAGGTGCCTGACTTGCCCTTCGTCCCATCCATCTTGAGGCGGACAGGGGAACGGCGAGGTTAGCCAAAGCGCGTGCGACCGACGAAACTGTTCTTCACGTTACATTTTAGGGCTGTTAAGATTTCGTAAAGTAACGAAGCACTGAGACGGCTTGGAGAGCGATCGCCCTCTGGGTTCTTGGAGGAACCGATTGATTTATCACCAGAACCCCCTTGCTGGCAAGATAATATAGATTCAGCAACGATTCTCAATATTCGGTATAGTCATTCAGGCAAGCGAGGAGCATCGCAACGCATGGGAAAAGTCGTCGGTATTGACTTGGGCACCACAAACTCAGTTGTCGCTGTGATGGAGGGCGGCAAACCCATTGTCATCGCCAATTCAGAAAGTATGAGGACGACTCCCTCCGTGGTTGCCTTTAGCAAAGACGGAGAGCGTCTTGTGGGGCAGATGGCCCGCCGCCAGTCTGTACTAAATCCTCAAAATACTTTTTATGGCATCAAGCGCTACATTGGTCGGCGCTACAGCGAACTTCCTCCGGAGTCGAGGCGGGTTCCCTATACGATCCGGCGGGATGAGGTGGGCAATGTGAAGGTGCAATGCCCGCGCCTGCAAAAGGAATTTGCTCCGGAAGAGATTTCGGCGATGGTGTTGCGCAAGCTGGTGGATGAAGCCAGTCGCTACCTGGGGGAATCGGTGACCGGTGCGGTGATTACGGTGCCGGCCTATTTCAATGATGCCCAGCGGCAGGCCACCCGAGATGCGGGGCGAATTGCTGGGCTGGAGGTGAAGCGGATTATTAATGAGCCGACGGCGGCGGCCTTGTCCTATGGGCTAGAGCGCC
Source organism: Leptolyngbya sp. DLM2.Bin15 (assembly GCA_007694125.1). GTDB lineage: Bacteria > Cyanobacteriota > Cyanobacteriia > RECH01 > RECH01 > RECH01. The sequence goes on along the minus strand of RECH01000156.1, from coordinate 4,021 downwards.
GGGACAGTCAGCGCATTTTGGTGTTTGACTTGGGCGGCGGCACCTTTGATGTGTCTGTGCTGGACATCAGCGATGGCGTTTTTGAGGTGAAGGCCACCAGCGGCGATACCCAACTGGGCGGCAGTGATTTTGATCGCAAAATTGTCGATTGGCTGGCGGAGCAGTTTTTGGAGGCGGAAGGTATTGATCTCCGGCGCGATCGCCAAGCGCTGCAGCGGCTGATGGAGGCGGCGGAAAAGGCCAAAATTGAGCTGTCTGGGGTCACCAATACGGAAATTAATCTGCCGTTTATTACCGCTACGCCGGATGGCCCCAAGCATCTAGAAACTCGGCTGACGCGATCGCAGTTTGAAGGACTCTGTGGTGACTTGATCAGCCGCCTGCAGCTTCCCGTCAAGCAAGCGATCGCTGATTCGGGACTGCCGCCCAGCCAAATTGATGAAGTGATTCTGGTGGGTGGCGGTAGTCGGATGCCCATGGTGCAGCGATTGGTGCGATCGCTAATTGACCTAGAGCCCAATCAAACCGTGAATCCTGATGAAGTGGTGGCGGTGGGCGCTGCTATTCAAGCGGGCATCCTCAACCAAGACATTCAAGACATTTTGTTGCTGGACGTGACGCCGTTGTCGATTGGTCTGGAAACCATTGGCGGCGTCATGAAAAAGCTAATCCCGCGCAATACGACGATTCCCGTACGGCGATCGGATGTGTTTTCCACGGCGGAAAATAACCAAACCTTGGTGGAGGTGCATGTTCTCCAAGGGGAACGGGAAATGGTGGCAGACAATAAATCTCTGGGCCGCTTCAAGCTCATGGGCATTCCCCCAGCGCCGCGCGGTGTGCCGCAAATTCTGGTGTCTCTCGATATTGATGCCAACGGCATTCTGCAGGTGACGGCTCTTGATAAAACCACCGGTCGGGAGCAGGGCGTCACCATTCAGGGAGCATCTACCCTGAGTGATGAGGAAGTCAACCGCATGATTCAGGAAGCTGAGCAGTTTGCGGATGAAGATCGAGCGAAGCGGGAGCGGATTGAGAAACGCACCAAGGCTGAGGCCCTCACCTTCCAAGCAGAGCGCTTGCTGCGCGAAGTGGCGTTGGATTTTGGCATGCAGTTTGCCAGCAGCTATCGCCGTCGGATTGAGCGGTTGGTGCAGGATCTGCGGGATTGTCTTGACCGTAAGGATGATCGGGGTATCGATATCACCCAGGCGGAGCTGCAGGATGCCCTTTACAATCTGCGCCAGGAGGCCTATCAATTTGCCAAGGAGGAAGAAGAGGAAGACGACTTCTTCGGTTCTATCCGACGCACGATCGCTAACCTGGGCAAGGATGATGACGACTATGACTACTACGAACGTCGTCGCGATCCCTACGAGCGCGATCCCTATGCGCAAAATCCCCCTCAACGCGATGCCTATGGCCGGGATGCCTACAGTCGTGACCCCTATAGCCGTGATCCCTACGCTCGGGATCCCTACAGCCGCGATCCCTACGCTCAGGATCCCTACAAGCCCAATCGTGATCCCTACGCTCAGGATCCCTACAAGCCCAATCGCGATCCTTACCAACAAGAGCCAGCGCGCCCAGAGCCCAGCCGCCGCGACCCCTACCAGCCCTATGACTATCGGCAAGATGCTGCCCCCAAGCGAGATGCCTACGATGCACGTCCGGCGCGGGATCCCTATGCTCAAGATCCCTATAATACGCGTCCGACTCAGGATCCCTACAGCGATCGCCGCCCTGCCCCATTAGATCCCTACGCATCTCGCCCGCCCAGGGATCGACCTATCGGAGAGCGATCGCCCGCACCGCCCCCCAACGACTATGACAATCGCCGTACCCCCCGCTATTCTGACGATGAAGATTGGGGTGATGAAGATGAATGGCTGTGAACGACCCGACGCTCAGCTACGCTAGAGGGCGGGGCTGCTGCTGCTTTGGCTAACGTCGTGGACTGCCACTAGGTCGCCACTAGGTCGTCACTAGGTCGTCACTAGGTCGCCACTGAGGGGCGATCGCCTTCGTCTCCAGACTCGGATACCTCGGATACCTTCATTCGTTCACCTAACACTCTGACTCATTCGCCGTGTCCAACGCCTCTATGCAAAACTTTCGGAACTACTATCAAATCTTAGGAGTTCCTCGGGACGCTACGCTTGACGAGATCAAAAAGGCATTTCGTGCCTTGGCCCGCAAATATCACCCAGATATGAATCCGGGTGATAAGTCGGCGGAAGAAAGGTTTAAAGATCTCGGTGAGGCCTATGAGGTGCTGTCAGACGTCAGTCGTCGAGAGCAGTACGATCGCTTCAGTCAATATTGGAAGCAACCTGGGTTCCAGCGCAAGGCTCGGAATGGTGGGCGTGGCACGGATGATATCAACTTTAGTGATTTTCCAGACTTTAATAGTTTTGTGGATCAATTGCTCAATCGACGGGAGGAAACGGCAGCCCGCCCGGCACCCCGCGCCACCCCAGCATCTCCCCGCCCGGCTGCTGCACCATCGACAGCTCCTCGCTCAGCTTCTCCATCGGCTGGGGCACCACCTCGGCGATCGCCTCCTCCCAAGGCTGGCGCAACTCCTTCTGCCCGTGCCCGCGACACAGAGGCCCGCCTGACGGTGCCCTTGGAAACCGCCTATGCAGGTGGACGGGAGCGCATTCGTCTAGAAGATGGGCGATCGCTGGAGGTGAATATGCCTGCCGCCATGATGGATGGACAGCGTATTCGTCTCAAGGGGCAGGGCTCCCAAGGGGGAGATCTCTATCTGAAAATCACCCTTGCCCCCCACGCTTTTTTCAGCTTGGATGGAGCCGATATCTATTGCAAGGTGCCGGTGACGCCTAGTGAGGCTATCCTGGGCGAGGCTGTGGAGATTCCGACCTTGGATGGCCCTGTGAAAATGTTTATTCCGGCGGGGGTGCAACCGGGGCAAAAGTTACGGCTGGCGGGCAAGGGATATCCCATGGAGGGGCAGCGGGGAGATCAAATTGTGGAGATTACGCTTGCTGTGCCTAAGGAACTCACGACCCATGAGCGGGAACTCTATGAAAAGCTGCGGCAGCTTGAAACCTTTAACCCTCGGGGGCATTTTTTTCCGTAATCTTACCGAGGATGGCTAGTGGCGGAATGGAGCTTTGACGGCCGAGGTGCCACTCATAAGCAGCAGACCAATCAGCACTAGCTTGATGAACCATGGGGTCAAGAAGAGGCTGACAAAGAGGCAGATTAGGGCCACTAGCAAGGCTAGGAGAGTAATGCCTTCTGCTTCTTCGGTGAGGTGGGTGCCAATGTAGAAGGAGGCGATCGCTAAGCCTAGAGCAATCAGGCTAAGTCCAATCATGGGACGAACCTCTATAAGGAGGGTAGGCGCATTAACGGGCGGCTAGGGTTGTATGCTCTGGGGCAGACATGGTTGAGCCGCGGCAGCGCTTAGATCACTAACATTCCCTCAGAATACCCAAACCCTGTCAAAATTGGGGCAATTTGAGCTAAATCTTGGGTCAAATCCTGTAACGGAATAATTGCGGTTCATGGCTAAGCGTGAACTTTAGTGAATACGCAACCGTCACCCAGAAAGAGGTGATATTTTTAAATCAAGGCACAAGGCAATCAATCTTCTCTTCAAGTTGATTCCCTTACCCCCCTGAGTTAGAACCTGTGCCTCCCGTTCTAGTTCAACACAGCACTCTACCTGTACGTGACAGATAAACACTATGGCGGTCATGAGTAGATGGCGACTGGTTTAGTCGAGATCTAGTTCTGACTTAAAGCTCACTAGCCTCCTAAAGAGACTCTATCTGTCCAGCATGAGAGCCTGTTGTGGGTTCAAGTCCACCTCATGATTTTTTCTCTAGACACGGTTTACGGATTACGTTTCAATCTGATTCGAGTTAGTCTAGCGTGATTTTCTGATGTTCTAATTGTTCTGGGGGCTGCGATCGTTCGCGCCCCCATTATCATGTGGGGCCTATTTTGAGCTAGCGTTCCTTAGCATTGGTTGGGTTTTGGCTTCGAC
>RECH01000167.1 GCA_007694125.1 Leptolyngbya sp. DLM2.Bin15 | reverse complement strand
CGCTAACCCAAGCTACGAGAGAATCAAGATCCCAGGAGTTTTGTCCGTCAATCAGGTATGACCCACTAGAGTATGACACTTCGTTCTCGATCTGTTCCTGGCAAGAGCACGCCATATTTTGCCAACAAAACTGCCCGCACAGCCAGCACCATGAACTTGATTACCCACAGGTTCATGCAGATCGGTGAGTCGGCACAGCCCAACGTGGATGGTGTAGCCGTAGTTGCAACCACCGGGCATTAGTCTTTGTCCATCAATTAGGTTTCATGCTTGCTGGTAGGGGAGCGATCGCTTGGATCAACCGTCTGTCTCTTTCTCTCATTTGTATCAAAGTGTAACGTCCTAGGAAGCCGTGCCAATTCGTCAGACAACTTTCTCCTTATGGCATCACCGGGGCGATCGCTTTCATGAACAAAACCGTTTGGTAATAGGGGTTTTCCATGGTGTTAGGTCGTTCTAGAGCTTCCAAATGCCATGGAAAAGCTTCAGCGAACGGGAGACTTGATCTGTCTTGTCTCAAAAGACTTGAAATTTCCGTATTAGATCACTTGGTCTTGGGCAGAATGACCCGCCATTCACGATGCTCGTGTTGACATGGATGACGTGAGACAAAATTCTCCGTATTGGGTCACGTTAGAGTTGTCTCATATAGAACATCTTCTGTCCCTATCTCTGTTCCTTCAGACTCTGTCATCTATAAGATGCTCACTATATCAGACATGATGGTCTTCAAAACCTTGTATACCAAGGCTTTGAGAATAGTATATACCACCTATGTTTGGTGTCATGGGTCATGAGACAACAAAGACAAGTTTTTCCGTATCGCTTCACCAAGGAGACCTCGTGACCCATGAGAGGATCAACATTCAAAAGACAATATTCTCCGTGTTATATCACCCATGTCCTGATCTAAGCCCACCGTGCCTTCGCCTGATTGATGAGACAAGATTTTCCGTATCCTGTCACTTAAGACAATCTGCGTCGCTCTCAGTGCCACCGCTATCTCAATAAATCCATATAGAACAACCACTCTGAGCACCCAAGATGAACAGCGTCCTATGTTGTGGTTTAGCCCTAGGAAAAATTAGGGCTGTCTTTTAAGACAAGGTTCTCCGTATCCTGTCACCTCAAACCATCTCGGAGTCCACCATGAAGACGAGACTCCAAAACAGCTACGATGCTGTTGGTATAAGCCCTAGCGCGATCGCTGCCATCTTGTCTCAAGGTCGCTGGCTTGTCTCGTTTGACCATGTTGAGGTGATTGTCTCAGACAAAATACTGTCTAAAATAGCATCTTAAGCCTTGATATATAAGGGTTTAAGCTATGAGACAAAGAATTCCGAATCCTATCACGATCAGTTCCGGATCCCATCACGATCAGTTCCGGATCGTATCACTTACCCATTTTCAAAGCCTTACTGTATAAGGTTCTGAGCGATCATGAGACAGTAATCAGTCTGATAAGACTGATCGATCTAGCCGTCTCGTAACCTATCACTCTGGCAGAATTCTGTGTCGGTTCCCATTGTGATACAGAAGACATGCCCGAGCGATCGCGACCGTTAACAACCATGCAGCCGTGCTTTCCTTCCTCCTGCGGGGGTGAGAGACCGTGGTTGTAAGTGCAGTTGTGTCTCACCCCTTTCAATACATTGAGGAACAAGACAACGCCTTTTTCTCCCTATTCCCTCACCGGTATGACTACATCGCGGCGGAACACCCCGAAACCGGTCAATCTCCTCAATGGCGCACCGAGCGGCGACACCCATTGTCTGATCGCTTGCTGCAGCAGGCTGCCTATCTCTATGGAGTGCGTTTTGGGGCAGAGACTCAATATTGTCTCATCGACATTGATGCTGGTAGTAGGTATCACCCTAGGGCTGATGCCCTAGCCGTATCTCGCTTGCTAGATGCCCTAGAAGCGATGGAACTGACCGCGCCACTTATATGTACGTCTAGTGAGACAGGTGGGCTACATCTCTATTTTCCCTTGTCTCATGCGGTCAATTCATGGAAGTTAGCGATCGCTCTTTCCACAACCCTCAGCCACGCGGGATTTCATCTACGCGGTGGTCAGCTTGAAATTTTTCCCAATCCCAAATCCTACTCGCCTGAGACACCAAGCCTATTTCATGCCCATCGACTACCACTCCAGCCAGGCTCCTATTTACTAAACCAAGACTTTCAACCGATTCAATCCGGGCGATCGCGTTTTACGATCCTATGGCGATCGGCTCAAGAGCAGAACCGATTGACTCCCAAGAGACTAGAGCGGATTTTGAAACAATCGGTGCGGCAACCCTATCGAATTTCCACAAAAGCAGCCAAATTTCTCAATGATCTAAATGCCGAGATTGAACTGGGTTGGACAGACTATGGTCAAACCAATCGTCTATTGGGTCGTATTGCCCTAAGAACCTATGTGTTCCACCACGTTCTATCTGGAGGAGCTCCGTTAGAAGGCCAGGCGTTGACGGACGAAATCGTGGCGATCGCTCAAGCGTTACCTGGATACCGAGATTGGTGTCGGCATCAGCATGACCTTGAGAAGCGTGCTGCGGAGTGGGCTCGTTGCGCTGAGACAAGTCGTTACTTCCGTTACGGCGGCTCAAAGCAATCCCTAGTCGAGTCTACAGTATCGGTATCAGCTACAAATCGATGGAATGTTCAACAATTGGAAGGTGTTCGCCATCGTATTCGTGTGATCGTTCAGCAACTCAAAACCTTAGGACAACTTCCCAAAGGCATCACCGAGCGATTTCGTGCCTTAGTGCAACAAGGTATTGGCGGTAGCTCACTCTATCGGCATAAAGATCTATGGCATCCCAACCTAATCCAGGATCTGACCCAGAATTCGAATGATCAGGATTTGAATGATAAAGATGTTGTAGTCTCCGATGCTTTAGTCTCTAATGATCGTGAACTTGATGATGAATGGGCATTGAGTCAAAACTCTGAGCCTGCTCATGATATGAATAGTTCTGACGATTGCCTAGGAAAGGCATCGTCAGAACTTAATTCTACAAGCTTATTTGGTTCAATAGGCGGTAATCCTTTACAGAGTCAAGTCTTGAGCGATCGCCCTCATCCTGACTCGCGGTTAGAAGGTCGTAATTTAGCTGAGGCTGGTGTGGAAAACTTAGATGGCGTTGGTGCGGATGGACAGCTCATGGGTGATCGGGGGCAAACGGCTGATCCGCTGGGCGTTCATTATGTGCAGCAGGTTTTGCAATGGGTGAAGCATCAGGCGAGTCACTGGAAACAAACGGCTCATCAGGTAGTGGAAAGCGATCGCTCTCGTCAGTATGAGCGCTATGACCAGGATCAATGGGCCCGAATGCAGCAGTTTTTGGATTCGGGGGATGCGATTTTGATGGCAGAAGCTGCCCAGTGGTTCTCGTTGCAGGCGACTGAGGCGTGAGGTGGAATAGCTGAGTGTCGGTTGATCTCCCCGATGGTGTGCAGATATTGGGGAACTGTTGCGATGATTGGCGTTGGGGACAGGAGTTCTAGCTCTCTTTTCCCTGGGGAGAAGGGTTGGGGATGAGGGCAATGCATCTATCAATTCAGCAATGCCCGATGATTCAGCTATTCAGCAACGCCAGGAGTTGACCAGCGTTGATCAAGGAGTTGACCGGCGTTGATCTTGGCTCAACCCTGATGCAACTCCACTACTCGCTGGTTGAGTGGTCTTACGGGGCGAGCATTGCGAGGGTATAGCCGCTGAAAGGCTACGAGCTGCTCCGCTGATACCGTCATCGTTCCTTCCAAAAGATACCACCGCACCGACTCACTACAGGGTGGTGTTGTTAGTGATCCCATATAGCTAAAATAGGTGCGATCAGTCGGCAAGAAATCTGCTGCATTCACCTGTACCTTCGCTACTTGGTGTGTCTCCCCCACGCTAGGGCTATGCTCCCAAATGGTTTGAATCAGCGGATTGGCCTCGCCCTCCTCCACCAACAGGCCAAGCACCGCTAGGTCGCCCGCTGCATTGCGATGAACGAAATGCACCTCCATGGGAGCAGGCTGTCCAGCCCGTTGATGTTCACTGGGGGTATGGAAATGAAACTGAATCAACCGATACTCATCACCCTGGATGCGGATGGTCTGACCCACCTGATCATAAACTTGGAGCGTATGACCATCATTGCGGATGGCTAGGGGCGTGGGGGCATAGTGAAACTCAATGGGGGTGCGATCGCCCTCTACCCACTCACCTACATCAATGGGAGATTGGGCCTGCCCTTGGGCACAGAGCGCATAGGTGGGGCTGAGGTCTCCCCAGCGGTCAGGGTTGGCTGCTCCTTCATAGGCCCACTCGGGTAGTCTTGTCTCGGCCCAGGCGATCGCCCTTTGGGGCAGCACTATGCTGATGATGATCATCAAGCTCGCTATCAGTCTCCACCACCATGTCCGTATGTCCAACGTGATTATCCTGTTGTAGTTACAAAATGAGATAAGATTTACCTACTCTTCGATCGAGGGTTAGACAAGGAGTCGGTTTCAAGGGATCTTTTCCTGGCTAAGGAGAGATTTAGGGTGAAAGTCTTGGTTGATGCCAGAGATGTAGGGTAATGCGATCGCCAAGCATGAATGCCGAGTCCTCCAGAACAGGTCTATGTTACTGGGGTGTTGCCTGGATAGAGCGATCTACGATGTCTGCAATCTGTTGAGCGTGGGCGGCTTTGCGTTCGCTGTAGCGATCGGTTAGATAATCTAGTTGCCCTCGCATTAAGAGCGTTACTTTATACAGTTCTTCCATGACATCAACAACGCGATCGCGATAGGGTGAGTCTTTCATGGTGCCATCATCATGAAATTCTTGATAGGCTTTGGGAACCGAGGATTGATTGGGAATGGTAAACATCCGCATCCAGCGCCCGAGAACTCGTAGGGTGTTTAAGGCATTGAACGACTGGGAGCCGCCGGAAACTTGCATAATTGCTAATGTTTTTCCTTGCGTTGGTCGGACAGCATTGATGCTGAGGGGAATCCAGTCTATTTGGGTTTTCAGGAGTCCAGAAATATTGCCATGCATTTCTGGGCTTGACCAAACCTGCCCTTCAGACCAAAGCACAAGGTCTCGTAACTCCTGCACCTTCGGATGGGTGTCAGGTTCACTGCCATGCAAGGGCAGACCCCGCGGATCAAAGAACTTGACCTCTGCGCCAAAGTCTTGAATAATTCGAGCTGCTTCTTCTGCCAAGAGGCGGCTGTAGGAGCGCTCCCGTAGTGATCCATATAAAAAGAGAATTCTCGGTTGATGACTAAGGCTCATGGTGTAGCGGTTCCTTGCTAGTTGTAGATCATGATTCACACTCGGCACAAGTGTCTGATGGATGCTCACCCCAAATGGTGGGATCCGCTTTGCAACAGTCCTCTGTGAGAAATGCTAAAAGTTGCCCAGTGCCTGTCCAGTTAACGGCATAGAAAATCTGTCGCTGCACTCGCCAAGACCGCAGCAGACCGGCGCGCTCAAGCTGGGCTAGATGCCGAGATAGGGTAGATGGATTGGTATCTAGCGCAACTGCAATGTCTCCAGCCGGCAGACCGTGGGGGCCTGCGTGAACCAGGAGCCGATACACAGCCAGCCGTGTTTCCTGGGCTAGAGCTAAAAGTGCCTCAATGACATGTTGTGATTGCATACCTTGATATTAGCACAATTGCGCAAAAGCGCAAATATTGAACCAGTAATTCATATCGAATCCGGTTGAAGGCGTTGCTGAATAGTCGTACGATTCCGCAGAATGCTGCCCGGAGTTTCAGGACTCCGAGCTAGGGGACACACCCTGATTCAGCAACACCGACGGGTCATGGTTGGGACTGTCGTCGATCAGAACGACGACTGACCTGGTATCCAGTTTGTGCCTGCAAGGGGAAGCTGGGCCATGGCCGCCGCCTCAATGGTTAAGGCTACTAAATCTTCCCTCTCTAGGTGATGGATATTTTGCTTCCCAGCCGCGCGGGCGATGGTGGTCAGTTCCATCGTCAGCGTTTGCAGATAGTTCTTGACATGCTTCGCGCCCATCTCCGGCTCTAGGCGCTGTTCTAATACGGCATCTTGGGTGGTGACCCCTACAGGACATTGACCGGTGTGGCAATGATGACAGTAGCCAGGGGCCGTACCCAGCGCCGTGTAGTCATCCACAGCGGAATGGTGCTCACCGTTTTGGATGTAGCTGTCTCGGTTACAGCCTAGAGCAAATAAGACACCCTGACCGATGGATACGGCATCAGCTCCAAGGGCGATCGCTTTGGCCACATCCGCCCCGGTGCGCACACCACCGGAGACGATCAACTGTACCTTACCTTTCATCTCCATCTCTTCCAAGGCCATAACGGCCTGGCGTACGGCGGCGAGAGTCGGAATACCCACATGTTCAATAAAAACAGACTGGGTGGCAGCAGTTCCGCCCTGCATACCATCAACGACAACGACATCAGCTCCAGCATGGACGGCTAGTTTAACGTCGTTATATGGACGAGAAGCGCCGACTTTTACGTAGATTGGTTTTTCCCAGTCTGTAATTTCCCGCAGCTCTTGGATTTTAATTGTGAGGTCATCGGGGCCTGTCCAATCAGGGTGGCGGCAGGCAGAGCGCTGATCGACGCCCTCAGGTAAGGTACGCATTTCGGCCACGCGGGGATTAATTTTTTGACCCAGCAACATACCGCCACCGCCAGGTTTGGCTCCTTGTCCAATGACAATTTCGATGGCGTCAGCTTTGCGGACGTCATCAGGATTAAAGCCGTAGCGAGAGGGTAGACATTGGTACACCAAGGTTTTTGAGGACTGGCGTTCCTCTTGAGTCATGCCACCGTCGCCGGTGGTGGTGCTGGTGCCCATGGCTGTGGCGGCCCGGCCCAAGGCGTCTTTCACATTGGCAGATAAGGAACCGAAGCTCATGCCGGCAATGGTGATGGGAATATCTAATTCGATGGGCTTTTTAGCGAAACGGGTACCCAAGATCGTTTTCGTTAAACATTTTTCCCGATAGCCTTCCAAAGGATAGCGGGTCAACGATGCGCCTAGGAAAACTAGGTCATCGAAGTGGGGTAGCTTGCGTTTTGCACCCAGTCCACGAATTTCGTAGAGACCGTGGGCCGCCGCATTGTAGATATAGTTCATCATGCGGCGATCGTAGCCCCAGGATTCTTCTAGGCTGAGGCGTTGGTTAACGTTGTCGGGCGATGCGGTCATATCAATAGTCCTGCTTTGCGTCGGCGTTCCAGTGGTAGAGTTGGCGGGCGGAGGCCACGCGCTGAAAGTCGTTGGGATTGTGGCTGAAACCAGCTTGTTCTAGTAAGTTGGCAACGATCGCTTGATCGTCTTCGGTCATCGGTTCGATCTGGGCATCGGCTCCCAGGGACTTAATATTGCCGCGCACGTAGAGCACGGCTTCGTAGAGAGAATCGCCCAAGGCATCCCCCGCATCGCCGCAGATCACCATGTGTCCGGCTTGGGCCATGAAGGCGGAAAAGCTGCCGACACTGCCGCCTACTACGATATCGCCTCCCTTGAGGGAAATACCGCAGCGTAGTCCTGCATCGCCATCGATCACCAACAGCCCTCCCTGGGCCGAGGCACCAGCGGACACCGAGGCAAATCCTTTGACATGAACTCGACCAGACATCATATTCTCGGCAACGCCTGCTCCGGCATTGCCATGGATGGTAACCGATGCCAGTTGGTTCATGCCAGCGGCGTAATAGCCTGTGTGTCCGTGGATATCCACCGCGATCGCTTCCTGTAACCCTACAGCTAAGTTATGGGCTCCATTAGGATGATGGATATCGATGTGGTTGCCGGGACTAACCTGGTGATGCAGATAGTGATTGACGTCCCGCAGAGAGGTGGTTGTTAGGTCAAAGGAGATGATATTAGTTGTGGGATTCATGACACCGTCCATACGTACATTTCCTCGGGTGCAGGCTCATAGAGGGTAGCGTGGTCTATGTCGGGGAGGTGGGCTAGGGAGCGAAATTCGGAGGCGATCGCTACGTAGTCATCGGTTTCTGCCACAATAGCGGGCTTGCAGGCAAAGGCATCCCGCACCAGGGCTAGGGTATCTTGGGTGCCCATTAGAAACGTAAAAAAGCCATCCAGTTCTTCAAATCCCTTTTGCAGGGCAGATTTAAGATCATCACCTTCCTGCATTCGCCATTCTAAATAGCGGCAGGCGGCTTCTGTATCATTATCTGTATCAAAGTGAATGCCCCGGGGTTCTAGCATTCGTCGGATCGAGTGGGGATTGGATAACGATCCATTATGGACGAGGCAAAAGTCTTCCCCAGCCGTAAAGGGATGGGCATGGGCAGGGGTGACGGCCGACTCGGTGGCCATGCGGGTGTGGGCGACGACGTGGGTACCCTTGAGCTGACTAAAGCCATAGCGCTCAGCCACGGCGGCGGGTTGCCCTTCGTCTTTGTAGAGGTCAATGGTGCGTCCTGTGGATAGGATATGTACTGCAGGATAATGCTCGTGGATCCAAGGTTTAACGACAGCGGGGGATAGGTTGGCAGTGAGAATACCGTGGTTACCTTGGGTATGAATTTGGGCTGTGCCGCCGAGCTGCTGGTGCAGTGCCTGGATAAGCTGACCCCAATCCACAACGGTGGTACCGGAGTAGAGGCTATATTTGCGATCGCTTTCCGCAATCGGCTGGGTAAAAACCGCAAGACCAGCGGAGTCGGGGCCGCGTTCGGCCATGCCGATCAGCATGGGCACGGTCAGGGCTCCGAGGGAGTCTCGCAGGGCTGGATTTTTTATCAGTAGACCAACAATTCCGCACATGGTTTTTGGTAACGTAGGTGAACATTAACGCTGGTTCTTGTCTTGAGGAAGAGGGGCTAGAGAGATTTTCAGGCTTGTCGCTACATACTCTGTGATATGGGCTGGGATATGAGATCAACACCCTGCTGCTCTCTAGGGCTTCTCGCAAGCAGAACGTTGAACCTATCACCTCCCTAACTCAAGATCATATAAATATGCTGCGCCGATGGGGCCACCGCCCAGATCCTGGGCAATGGTTACCAGGGTTTGCCATAGATAAACCCCAAAGGTTCCGTCACACCAGATGCGATAGAACGGTCGTCCAGCGCGATCGCCCGGAATGACGACTACGCTAACTCCAATCATGGATGTTAATATCACCGGCTGCTCAGTCAGATCAAGGGCTTGAAAATTGACGCTACAGGTTTGCCGTAGTAGATCGGGAACGGCGCATCCGGTGAGGGCGATCGCTAAATCCTGGCGCAAGACGGGATAAACCTTGGAAGGTAGGTTCGCCATCTGTTGGGCTAGCTGGGGGGCGATCGCTCCCTCCCAGCCATCTTCAATCAGGAATTCGGTCGTTCCTAATCGGGCGATCAGTCCATCCTCAGGTAAAGCACACCATTGATTGGGATGTTGGGGAACAGGTAAACCCAGGGCGGTTAGCCAGGCGGCAGCTCCCGCTCCTTTCACGCCCCATCGAGTTAAGCAAGAGCGATCGCATAGCCCTAAGGTATCGCCTTGGAGATCCTCGGGGGTAGACCAAACAGTGGACATTCCGTTGATGTCTCGCCGCGTTGCCGAGGACGAGAGACAATCTTGAACTGGACTGGCCCGCATCATACAAACGCCTCCTCGCGACTCACGGTCGCCTGACGGTGATTATCTGGATCATAGAAAGGGGTGGGGGCAACGGTGGCGGTGACCATACTGCCGTCGGTGAGCCGAATCGTGATCTCAGTACCGATAGCTGTTAGCTCAGGCTGTAGATAAGCTAGTCCTACATAGCGTTTTAAGCTGGAACTATAGCCAATGCTGGTGACCCGCCCGGCAATATCGCCTTTGTGGATCACCAGGTGGCATTCCTGAGGTGGATTGCCCTGGAATCGTTCCGGTAAGGTGAACCCAGCCAGGAGCTGCTTGGGCGATCGCTGCTTGAGAATCTGTAAACTGCGCTGGCCGACAAAAAAGGGTTTATCCATCTTCACGGCCCAGCCCAGATTAGCGTCGTAGGGTGTGGTTAACCCGTCCGTATCTTGCCCCACAATCACATGTCCCTTTTCTAGGCGCAGAAGCCGCTGGGCCTCCACTCCAAAGGGACGAATTCCCAGATGTTTTCCAGCGGTGATCAGGGCATCCCACAGCGCCTGCCCTTGGTCAGCGGGCACATGCAGTTCATAGCCCCATTCGCCCACAAAGCCGACTCGCATCAGCAGGGCCGGAATGCCCGCGATCGCCCCTTGACGTACCGCCAGATAGGGGAACGCTTCGGGTGATAGGTCTACATTTGTGAGGGGTTGCAGGAGGGAGAGCGATCGCGGCCCTGCCAGGTTCACGGCCGCTCGGGCACCGGTCAGATTGACGATGCCGCAGTCCATCTGCCACATCGTTATTAAGCGGCTGAGCTCTCGATAAATACGGGCAGAGCCAGAGGTGGTGGTGGTGAAGTAAACATGATCGGCGGCCAACCGCGCTACGACTCCGTCATCGATCACCACCCCAGATTCATCCACCATCAAGGCATAGCGGCTACTGCCTACCTTCATCTTGGAAAACTTACCCGTATAGATACGTTCCAAAAATGCCATGGCATCCGGGCCGCGTAGCTCTAGCTTGCCGAGAGTGCCCACATCAATCAGCCCTACTCGGGTACGCACCGCCATCACCTCCTGCTGAATGCAGGCCTGCCGCGTCAGCCCCGGCTGATGGTAGTAGGCGGGCCGCTGCCACTGACCGGCGGGCATCCAGACTGCACCCTGCTGGGCATGACGGTTATGGAGGGGCGATCGCCGCTCGGGCATGAAGCCCCGTCCTGCTAGATGGGCCATGGGCACGGGGTGGAACATGGGACGAGCGGTGGTGGTGCCGATGGCGTCGGGGGGCAGTTGGCGCAGATGAGCTAAGATCCGTAGGGCATTCATATTTGAATGTTTACCCTGGCTGGGCCCCATGCCCACGGTGGTATAGCGTTTCAGGAGTTCGATGTTATCAAATCCCTCCTGCACAGCATGGATAAAATCCTCGTAGTGCAGATCCTCATCAAAATCTACAAAATTCTTACCCTTAGGATGGGCCATCATCGGATAGGGATGGGAGGGACATTCCGGGGCGATCGCTCTCTCTAAACTAGGTGCCGTATCCACAAGTCCTAACCTGTGAGCCGCCGCCAGCCCAGCTCGTTGTCCATCCCGTTGCTTCTCCTCCCAGTCATAGACCCCATTCACCCGTCCGCAGGCCAAGATACCCGCTGGCAAGCGATCGGGGACAAACTGCTGCACCGTCTCATCAAAGCGCATCGTCACCCCAGCTTGATACAGCAAATTCGCCGTCGGAGCCCAGCCCACACTCATCACCACTCCGTCACAGGCTAGGGTTTGGGTGAAGCCTGTCTGGGGCTGGTCGTCGGCATCTAGGGGACAGACGACCACCGAGGCTACTCCATCCCCGCCTGGATTGGGACGGGCTTCATAGAGACAGGATTGGGAGAGGATCTGAATCCCCCGGTCTCGCACGGCCCGCACCGGATCGGTAACCACGGGCTGCGATCGCATCTCCACCACCGCCACCACCGTCACACCCTGGGCGGCCAAATCCAGCGCCGCGCGGTAGCCGTCACTGTTGGCCGTCAACACCACCGCCCGCTCCATCGGCTGAACGGCATAGCGATAGATCAATCGCTGGGCCGCGGATGCCAGCATCACCCCTGGTAGATCATTGTTGCGAAACACCGCCGGTTGCTCATAGGCACCTGCCGCCACAATCACCGCCCGAGCGCGCATCTTGGCGATGTAGTCCCGATGCACCAAGGGCACCCAATGGTCGGCATAGTAGCCCGCCGCCGTCGTGTCTGTATAGAGACGAATGCGGGGATGCTGCTGCACCTGGGCCACAAGGGCAGCTGTCTGGCGCGATCGCTCCCCATCATCGCCCCGTTGGTAGTGCCCCGATCCGCCAGCGCGGGCATTTTCGTCCACCACCACCACGTCCGCCCCCGCCTCTGCCGCAGCGATCGCTGCCGTGAGACCAGAAACTCCCGATCCAATCACCAGCACATCACAAAAGTCGTAGCGCTTGGGCGTGCGCAGGCGAGGCGTGGTGGTATCCACCGCTCCTAAGCCGGTGATAGAGCGGATGACGCGCTCCCAGAACGGAAACTGGTTCTTACCCAGAAAAGCTTTGTAGTAAAACCCCACGGGCAAAAAACGAGACAACCGGTCTAGCACAGTGGCGCGATCGCCCTGGACACCACCAAAGGTGTGAATCGCCATTAGATCCATGCCTGGCTCCACCGGCACCACATCTGCCCGTAGATTTAACTTGGGGCCATCCTGCATCAACGTATTGACATCGTGATTGGCAAGACTGAGGATACCTCGGGGGCGATGGTACTTAAAACTACGCCCCAGCACTCGCCGCCCCGCCGCCCATAGGGCACTGCTAACCGTATCACCCTGATAGCCAGGGATGGTTTCCCCCTCGAAGGTGAACGAGACCGGCTGATGGCGATCGATCCATTCGCCGGAAATCGGTGGCAAGCGCTTCATGGCGACACCTCCTCAAGCACCTGGCTGCCATACAAATAGGTACGCTGAATTTCATCCGTTAAGGTATGCCGCTCGGCAATAAACCAGGTATTGCTAGGCGTATGGCACCACCATTCCTGCTTGAGACCGGGTACATTATTTTGGTTGAAAATATAGTCTGCCCAGGTTGCATCATCTGCCGTTGCCGGATCAGGCATGGGCCGCAACTCGCCACCGTAGAAAAATTCTGAAATCGGTCGTTGTCCATTGATAGGACAGGTCATTAGTTTCATGGTATCGTCCTCAACAGCTCTAACCCGATCGCTCCAAGCTTGTCCTTAGGGTTCTCTCAATATCTCCTCAATGTCCCTAATGTCCCACCGATGCCGCTCCTTTTTCGCCTACGAGGTCATACCGTTCAAAGCGATCTAGAGAAAACTCGCGAATTAACTCATGGGGGCGATCGCTGGCTACGGTAGCTGCCATAGTTTTTCCACAGACTGGCGTGGCCTTAAAGCCCCAGGTACCCCAACCAGAGTCAAGATAAAATCCATCGATGGGCGTTTTTCCCATAATCGGCGCAAAGTCTGGGGTCATATCGGCCATGCCTGCCCACTGGCGGACAATTTTTACGTGGGATAAAAAGGGAAATAGATCGAGCATGTGAGTACAAAGACCTTCAACAAAATCAAAGGTAGACCTGGTGGAATGCAGCTCATAGGGATCCAACGAGGCTCCCATCACCAGCTCACCCCGCGCCGTTTGGCTGACATAGACATGCAGGCTGCCGGATACAATAATGGCATCCAGCCAGGCCTTCATCGGTTCACTGACCATGGCCTGCAAGGGATGGACATAGAGGGGCGATCGCAACCCTACCATATCCAGTAACCGCGGCGTAGAGCCAGCCACGGCACAGAGAACCTTATTTGTGGAAATATTACCCCGATTGGTCTGCACACCGGTCACCCGCCCGGACTTCACCGTAATGCCGGTCACCTCCGTTTGCTGATGGATCTCGACCCCCCGTTGATCCGCACCCCGCCCATAGCCCCAAGCCACTGCATCATGGCGGGCGATGCTGCCGGGCGCATGGTACAGGGCTCCCAAGACGGGCAAATGCCCCCCACAGTGCAAGTCCATTTCAGGACAGGCGTCCTGGATCTCTTGGGGCCCCACGAGCTCACTTGCAACGCCGAAGTGTTTATTCACCTCTGCCCGCCAACGCATGGTACGCAGGGCTGAGTCGGTGTGGGCTAGGGTAAAATGTCCTCGGGTGGAATAAAAAAGATTAAGGTTAAAGTCCTCCGCTAAATCTTGCCAGAGGGTGACCGATTGATCGTAAAACTTGACGCCTTCAGGAGTCAGATAATTGGAGCGAATAATTGTGGTATTGCGCCCGGTGTTGCCACCGCCCAAATATCCTTTTTCAATCACCGCCACGTTGGTCATGCCGTGATCTTTCGCCAGATAGTAGGCCGCTGCCAGCCCATGACCACCGCCGCCAATGATCACCACATCATAGTGGGATTTGAGGCGATCGGGCTGGCGGAACATGCGTGGTTCTGGGTAGGTTTGAGATAATCCAAATTTGAGAAGACGCAGTGGCATGGTGGAGTCTCGGGGATAGGCTAGGGTGTGGGTGGCAGTTGTTACATGCAGGCAGGATGGGGGATCTGGGGTTATGCGGGCAGCCCAGGATTAACGGAATACGACGGTTTTGTTGCCATAGACAAAGACCCGATCCTCAATGTGCGATCGCAATCCCCTAGCTAGGACAGTTTTTTCAATATCACGACCGTAGCGAACGATGTCATCAATTGAGTCGGAATGATCCACACGAATCACATCCTGTTCAATAATCGGCCCGTCATCGAGGTCTGAGGTGACGTAATGGCAGGTGGCTCCCACCAGCTTGACGCCGCGTGCATAGGCTTGGTGGTAGGGCTTTGCGCCAATAAACGATGGCAGAAACGAGTGGTGGATATTGATGATCCGGTTAGGATAGCGATCGCACATTTCCGGTGACAGAATTTGCATATAGCGGGCCAGCACCATCACATCGCCCTGAGCCTGATCAAAGAGATGGGCAATTTTATCGAAGGCGGCCTGTTTATCATCTTTAGGAACCGGCACGCAGTAGTAAGGAATTTGATGCCATTCCACAAACTCCCGAAAGGTTTCGTGGTTGGAAATTACGCAGGGAATATCCACGTCCAGCTCACCACTGCGCCAGCGAGCAAAGAGATCATAGAGACAGTGATCGGGCTTGGAGACCAAAATCACGACCCGCGGCTTGCGGGCCGAATCGGTAATCGCCCAGTCCATCTGAAAGTCGTGAGCGATCGCCTTAAACGCTTGCTCAAACTCCGCCACGGTTTGGAACGGTAAGGAGTCTGCCAAAATCTCCTGGCGCATGAAAAATCGAGACACCGGCTGATCGGCATGGTGCTGGGCTTCCACGATCCAGCCGTTGTGCTGGGCCACAAAGGTACTCACCGCCGCTACAATGCCCACCCGGTCAGGGCAAGACAAGGTCAACCGATATCGCCTGGGAGATGCCATGGGAGTTATCAACAGGAAACTTTAGTGAATATCATGGGCAAAAGTTTCCCAAATGTCAACATAGTTTCTTGTAGCGATACTCGATGATACAATAAAGCTCCCGATGTCTACGGAAGGACTACCCCGATCGCCCCTGAGGACAACTGCCATGACTGATCCCACCGTCAAGCTACCCGCCATGGGTGAACCCGAGGCGATCGCTGATTCCCTGGCCCGCTATCTGGGCAGCACCATTCGTGAGCTGCGCCAAAAACATGGCCTGACCATTGCCGACGTGGCGGAGCAGGCGGGGATCTCTCGGGGTATGCTGTCGAAAATTGAAAATGCTCAAACCTCCACCAGTTTAGACACCTTGGTGAAACTGGCGAATGCCTTAGGGATCTCGCTCTCCAAGCTATTTCGCAACTACCATGTCTCCGGCGGCGGTGCCCAGTTGGTGAAACGGGGGGAGGGCATGGAAGTGGTGCGGCGCGGAACTCGCAGCGGTCATACCTATCAGCTCCTAGCCTATGACCAAGGGCCGACTAAGCTCTTCGAACCATTTCTGATTACCATCGACGACGCCTTCGAAATTTTCCCGACCTTCGAGCATCCTGGCATGGAATTTCTGCATATTCTAGAAGGTAAGATGGAATATCGCCATGGCCAGCATACTTACCTGCTAGAACCCGGTGATTCTCTCACCTTTCGCGGTGAAACACCCCACGGCCCCGACAAGTTGATTGAGCTACCCATTCGCTTCTTAGCCATTATTTATTACCCTACGCCTAGCGGTACTTGAGGTCTGGGCGCAGGAGCGCCCGCTTAGAGCATTCCCACGCTCAGCGTAGGAACGATATCGTAGGGTGCCAGCGCTCCCGCCTTGACACCTGTCATAGTGTGACCTTGGTGCCCACCCAGAGACTTCTTAACATCCCCCCATATGGTTCTCAGTCTATTCTCAGCTTAAGCATCGTTAATGACGGTTGAGTCCAAGCCGAGTTCGGTGCACTCTGAGCAGCCACGCTCATCCATGAACACCTCTGTGAAATTAGAGACTTAGGTCATCCAATTTTGTGAGGGAGTGATGCAGTGGCTGTACAGCAGGACATTCTTGCCAACGATTCGATCCATCCACTCAACCTCAGGATAGTTTATGAACGTCAAATACATCGCTGTGCTAGCAACTGCTTCGATTCTCGGTGTGGGTCTGGCCGTTGCCTTGCCACAATGGACTAGCGCAGGAACAGAATCAACGGTTTCTCAAGTGAATCCTTGTGCGGGTAATCCCTGTGCGGCTGATCCCTGCGCGGGTAACCCCTGTGCAGCTGCTCCCTGTGCGGGTAACCCCTGTGCGGGTAATCCTTGCGCTGCCGATCCTTGTGCGGGCATCAATCCCTGTGCGGGTAATCCCTGTGCAGGTGCAAATCCTTGCGCTGGTGAGGATGCCTCGTCGGCGGATTCGGCACCCATGATTTACTCAGACACTAGTGGCCTAGCCATTCGCGGTACAGACCCCGTTGCTTACTTTACGGAAGGGAGTGCAGTTCAGGGAAGTGCAGCCTTTGAACATGTTTGGATGGGAGCGACATGGAGATTTTCCAGCGCTGAACATCGCGACTTGTTTGCGAGCAACCCTGAAGCCTATGCGCCTGAGTATGGAGGTTATTGCGCTAAGGCTTTGAGTGAAGGAAATCTGGCTTCTATCGATCCTAATGCTTGGAGATTGGTCGATGGAAAGCTTTATCTAAACTATAGCATGGGCGTTCAAAATCAGTGGTTACGGGACGTTCCGGGTAATATTGCCAAGGCTGATGCAAACTGGCCGGGGGTCTTGATAGGTAATGTTGTCCATCATTAAACTGCGATCGCTCTCGATGACACAGGGCTTGTAATCTCTGAGATATGGTTGCTAATCGGGACGAACCACGAGATCGATGAGTGGTTCGTCCCGATCATGATTGTCATGACCAATCTGCTTAAAGCGCTACAGGACTGGTTTCTTATGCTAGGCTCTGTTTTAAAACCTGCTAAACCCCTTGATCTTTCGTACGAGAGAATCAGGGTTTAGATGAGTTTTAAAACACGCCCTAGTCCTCTGCTAAGCCTAGGCTAATTTAGGTCGATGAACGAAGGCAATCTAAGCGGTTCCTGAGCTGCTGATTTTTTCAAACAGGGTAGCGCTGGCCCGGTTTAGACCCACTAGATCTACCTCAATGCCATTCCGACGGAATCCAAATACAGCCTTGTCGATCACTTCTACAGCGCCTTGATCCCATAAGTGAGCGTGAGTTAAATCAATGGTGACGCGATCAATCAGTTCAGTAAAATCAAAGGCAGCTAGGAACTCATCGCGGGATAGAAAAAAGATTTGTCCAGAGACGTTATAGATACGGTGAGATCCATCTTCGCTGAGGATCTTATCAATGAAGACAAGGTCAGCAATTTTGCGCGAGAAGAAGACGGTGCTCATGACAATGCCCGTGACGACACCTAGGGCAAAATTGCGGGTGAAGATGGTGACGAACATCGTGGTTAGCATCACAATGCTTTCACTGCGAGGGATGCGGGCAATATTCTTGAACGATGACCAGCGGAAGGTGCCGATAGACACCATGATCATCACTGCCACAAGAGTTGCCATAGGCATTTGCCGTACCCAGTCTTGCAGCACCAAGATCGCAAACAGTAGAAACAGACCAGACGCAAGGGTAGACAATCGCCCGCGTCCTCCAGACTGCACATTGATCACCGATTGGCCAATCATGCCACATCCTGCCATGCCGCCAAAGAAAGCGGTTACCATATTGGCAATCCCCTGCCCTTTAGCTTCTTGGTTTTTATCGCTGGGGGTATCGGTGAGATCGTCTACTAAGGCAGCCGTTAGAAAGGAGGCCAACAGCCCAACAATGGCTAGGGTGAGGGAGTAGGGCAAGATAATTTGCAGGGTTTCTAGAGTCAAGGGAACTTGCGGTAGGCTGAATAATGGCAGAGCTGTGGGTAACTCTCCCATATCTCCAACCGTGGGCACCTCTAGCTTGAGGGCGATCGCTGCCAGGGTCATCACAGCCAGGGCAACCAGAGGTGAGGGAACGACCTTGGTGAATCGAGGCAAAATATAGATGATACCTAGGGATAGAATCGTGAGCACATACACCGTGTAGGGAACGTCTGTTAGTTGCGGTATCTGGGCTAGGAAAATCAGCACTGCGAGGGCGTTAATGTACCCGATCATCACGGCGCGGGGCACGAATCTCATCTGGCGTCCCAGCTTTAACAGTCCAAAGATGACTTGGAAGATCCCGGTGAGGAAGGTGGCGGCTAGTAGATACTGCAAGCCATGGTCTTTGACAAGATCAATCATCAGCAGCGCCATGGCTCCGGTGGCGGCAGAAATTGAGCCAGGACGTCCGCCCAAAAATGCGGTAATCACTGCAATGATAAAGGAGGCGTATAGACCCACTTTGGGATCAACGCCAGCAATAATCGAGAAGGCGATCGCTTCTGGAATGAGTGCTAGGCCAACAACAGCGCCCGCTAAGATGTCATTTTTGGCATTGAAGAACCAGTCTCGCCTAAGTTTTCTAAGATCTCTAAGATTCAAGGTGCCCTCGACAGTTCAGTGCAAATGTTTTCAATGTGTATCAGTTCTTCGTGAAGTTTTACATGGGAAGGGGCTGATGGCATCTAAAAATTGAGTGAAGTTGAGGTTAGGCATGGGCTTTTCCCCAGCCAAAAGACGTTGACTCCAGCCCACATGATACGGCCTCAGGGTTCGGTTGCAAGGTTTTTTCCGGCTGTTTTTTGCCTGATTGACAGACGCAATGTCAAGGCCACGCGGACGCCAGCAGCAAGTTCAGGATGACCATGTTGCCCGCGCTTGTTGAGACCAGTATCCTAGGGTGCCCGCGCTCCCGCGTTGACACCTGTCTTGTGCGACTCTTAAGGTCTGGGCGCAGAATGAGGATGGCTAGGACGCCAGTGTTGAGAGGCTTGTCCGTCAACCAGGTTTTTGGCTGAAGCCGGTGGTTGGGTTCATGCCGAATAGGTTGATCTGGGATGAATGGGAAAGGTCAGATAGAAGCAGGTGAGTTGATCCTGGCTACTGAGTCGGATGGTGCCACCGAGGTGTTCTGTCAAGCGTTTGACGAGTGCTAGTCCTAGCCCCGTGCCGCCATGCTGCCAGCGATCGGCCCTGGTGATGCGATAGAATTTTTCAAACACGCGAGATTGCTCGTCTGGGGCGATTTCCACGCCAGAATTTTGTACCTCCAATTCCCATGTGGAGGTTTGGGCGCGCACCCGAACCGTAATCTGATGAAAGGGTGGAGTATATTTGCAGGCGTTGCTGAGAAGTTCGACTAAAATCCGGGTTAGGCTGGTGGGATCGGAGCTAACGGTGGGCAGTTTTTCAGGGACATCAATATGTAGAATTTGCTGTCCTGCCTGAATCCTCACCTCTAGAGATTCAGCAATGTGAGGAATCCATTCTTCCAGCTTCACAGGTACGAGATCTAAGAGTTGGGTGCCGGTTTCTAGGTGTTGTAAGTCTAACAGATCATTGATCAGCGCTAATTCTTGGTTGCATTGCTCGCGCAGGATTCTCAGATATTGATCAATGCGGCGATCGCTCACCTGTTGTTGTTCCAACACAATTTCCAGCATTTGGGTAGCCATGTTGATACTAGCCATGGGGCTGCGCAGTTCATGGGATACGGTGCTGAGAAAATCATCTTTGAGATGGTTTAGGCGCTCCAGTTCCTGCACCTGACGCTTGGTTGCTTGATATAAACGGGACTGACGAATAGCGATCGCACATTGGTTGGCCACCTGCTGCACTAAGCGAATTTCTATGGCGCTGAAGGGCAAGTGAGCTTCGCGGTAAATCCACAGATCTCCAATGACGCCCTGATCATCAATTAAGGGCTGGGCCAAGGCGGTGGTGGCGTAGTTCGGTCGTCGTTCCAAACCACGCACCAGGTCTAAGGTGCAGTAATGGAGGGGATCACCTTGTAACAGATGTTGATAATAGTCCTCATGATCGGCCATGACGATGATCATACCTTGGGAGGATGGCAGGGACGACTCGGCGCTTTCGTAGATGATGGTGGAGGTGCGCTCCGTCAAGTCGTAGAGGGCGGCATCACAACTCAGGGTTTGCATGATCGTGGATAATTCATCCACTGCCGTTTGTAAAATAGCAGACTCGTCTAAGCTATCGCGTACTTTATCTGTAATGCGTTTCAGTAATGCCTCAAATTCTAGGCTTTGGTTGAGCTGTGCCGTACGTTGATGCACGGTATTTTCTAAGGTGCTGTTGAGCTGCTGTACCCGGACAATAAGGTCTGACTGTTGGATGGCGATCGCCACTTGGTCGGCAATGATTTGGGCCAGCTCAACCTCGGCGGGTTCCCAACCGCCGAGGGTTGGATCTTTTGTTAAGGTCAGGGCTCCCCAGGTATGGCGATCGCTCTGGTGATCACCGTCAAGATCCAGCAGAAATAACATCCAGGCTCCCGGAAAGGCTGTTGCTAAGGCTGGATAGTCTTGTTCGGGATGATCGACGCGCATAAACCGCTGCTGCAGCAAGCGCTGGGATAGGGGGTGATCTAGGGCAATCTCTAGGGTGCTGCCGTCAAAGAGATCCGGATGCCGTCGATGATCAACCCGGTTTTTCCAGTATCCTTGGGCAATCAGACATTGCCAAATTTGCACATGGTTGGCAGGCAATAGAGCGCCGATTGCATGGGTAGCTGTAGCAAAGATCGTATCTAGATCGAGGGACTGGCGGATGGTGCGAATTACGTGATTGAGCCCCTGTTCTCGCTGCACTTGGTAGCGAATTTGAAGTTCGGTTTGTTTGCGTTGGGTAATATCTGTGTCGGTGCCCATCAGCTGCTGAGGCTGGCCATGGCGATCGCGACTGACATGACCCCGGGCCAAAAACCAGCGGATGCCACCATCTCGATGCAGCATCCGATGCTCTACATGAAACGTAGGTGTTGTTCCTGCTAAGGCGGCCTGGACGGCGGCCTCAACCATCGGGCGATCATCGGGATGGACATAGCGCGTCCAATCTTCAATGGTATTTTGAATATCCTGGTCGGCATACCCCAACATGCTCTTCAAATGCGGATCGAGGTAGATTTCCCCGCTAGCCAAATGCCAGTCCCAAACCCCTACGTCACCAGCAGCGATCGCCATTTGATAGCGCTGTTGGCTTTGCTGTAGAGCCGCCTCCATTTGCTTGCGTTCATGGATATTTTCAATCACCGCAACGCTAAATAAGGGGCGATTATCGTCATTTAAGATGACGCTAACACTAATGTTGACCCAGCAGATCTCTCCCGTTTTTTTGATGTATCGCTTTTCTAACGTGTAGTAAGGAATGTATTGATTATTTAATTGACGACATAATTCACGTTCAATCTCTTGCTCTTCTGGGTGGGTAATTTGGTAATGCGTGAGGGAGAGCAGTTCTGCTTCGGTGTAGCCCAACAGGTGGCAAAAAGCCGGATTGACTTCCAAGAATTGACCGTTGAGGGCCGCTCGATTCATGCCAACGCGGTTTTGCTGGAAGATGGCGCGAAACCTAGCCTCACTTTGCCGCAAAGACTCTTCCATCTCTTTGCGATCGCGAATATCAGTATTTGCAACAACACAGCCCTGTATGTTTCCTAACTGATCGCGGAGGGGATAAATCCGTGATATCATGCAGTATTCTTGTCCATCGCGACAAGGGTAAACTAGCTCTACGCCGCTAATAGACTCGCCACGAAACACTTGCACGAGAAGCTGGTCTACGGTATCTCGAATATCTTCAATGAGTAATGATCGAAACGGTTTTCCTAGTACGTCTGTATCATAATGCAACAGTGTTTTGCAGGCTAAATTACAGGTTTGCACCTGTCCGTGGCGATTGAGGGAGAAAATGGGATTGGGTGATTGGTCTACGGCCTGTCGATAATGTTCACCTTGATCCAGCCCATTAAAGTAGGAAGAGCGATCGCTCTGGGCCTGACCCATCGCCTGAAATTCCACCAGATTGCCATCAGCATCTTGCACGGCCAGGATCAGCCACGTTTGCTTGTAGACCGATCCGTCTGAAGCAGCAGCGGAACATTCATAGGTGGTACTAGAACCCTTCTCGCTCAAGCTTTGCACCCGTTGCTCTAGGGAGGCGCGATCGCTCTCTGGCAACAGCGCAAAGAAATTTTGCCCCACGAGCTGTTCCATCGTCGTCTGACAATGCTGGCTATAGGCCTGATTGACAAACGTTAAGGTTCCATCGGTGGTGAAGCAACAGATCCACTCAGGCAGATAGTCCAGAATTGTGGATGAGTAAGCAGAGGTAGCCAATCTATCCAAGGGGGTATTGAGAATGGAGGAGGAAAAATTAGGATAGATCATAAACTGATTAAAGATGATGTAGGCATGTGAAGTTAGTTCTCCACAACACAACATTTAGGTTAAATTCAGCGATATCACCCTTAGACTCAGCAACGTTTCTTAGGAATAAGAAAGAATTGTATAACTATGTTGACTTGTTGTTAGTAATCCCCGGTTTCGTCCTTAATGAACACTTAATCTTCAAGCTCATATCAAATCTTAACAAACATAGACGTTGGCTCTTGGATGCCAGCAACTCAGTATGAACACGTTGCCCGAGCTTGCTGAGAACAGTATCGTAGGGTGCCAGCGCTCCTAGGTTGACACCTATCTCGGTTGCTCCTGCAGCCAGCTCTGGGCGCAGGAGCAACCTTTGGAGCATTCCCAGGCTCAGGTTAGGAACGATATCGTTTGGCCCGAGCTTGGTGAAACCAGGATGACTAGATGGGTTGAAAAAGCTCATGCTTTCATTCAGGATTGAGCGGATTGGACAAGCTACTTATCAAAATGAGAATTGCTGCTTGGAAAGACTCTAGAAACTTGATTGGTGCTGAATCAGGGTATGAACCTTTAGCTAGGAGCCCGAAACTCTATGCAAAATTTGGCGGAATCATAGTACTATTCAGCGACGCCGAAACCTGCTAATCCAATGACCCTACCCTCTAGGGTAATCTCTGCCGTCTAGCCCGGCAATACCTGAGCTATGGGTAAATTTGATGGTAACCCAGCGTTAACCTTGAGCGATGACAATAGGGCCAAGCCCGTTATTAGAGGGCAGAGACGTTTGAGAGAGACACCAAGAGACGCCGTTTGTTGTTGATATCCCTGATTATGCGCCAGTTCATTGTGTATGCTTGCCCAACCGGTACCTTGGCTGAGCAACTCGCCACCTATTTTGCTAAGAGTTTAGGGAGACGGGGTAGATATACAGCCCATGGATATATCCCCTACTGTGGGTTGACGAGCTTGTTCCGTGATCACGTTCGGACTATCCCGCTCTACCTCCAAACCCTCGATCGCCTCCATGAGCAATGGGTGCGATCGCGCTCCAATCTAGGAGGCATGACCCTCACCCCATGGATGCTACAAGAAGGATGCCATGGTCTAGAACTAGAGGCACCTTGGCTGCGGCAGATGATGGTGCAGTTTGTCTGCCAAGCCCACTCGCCCAGCCGCCAAGATATGCTGCAGCTCAAGACTTGGTTACCCCTTAGTCCTTTCCATCGTCTAGATGGCAGCGATCTGGATGCTAGCCAAGGTTTCATGCTGCCAAGCGTTGTTCAAGATCCCATCCAGCCGATGGTGTCCGATGGATGGGATCTACGGTTTTATGAACGGCGGTCTAACCATCGGTGGATTTGCCATCGCTCTTGGCCACTACAGCCCCACGCCCGCCCAGCAAACGACAGGAACCTGTCGGCTAGGTTCATGATCACAGAACCACTGGCTACCCCAAGTTTCCATCACACCTGAGGGGGTGATGGAGGTGTGACGTGGGGATAACGGACATGCAGGACAAAAGCACACTCCCAAGCCATTCCAGCTCAAGAGTGTGCTTTTCCGTGACTCTACTCTTAGGTCAGATGAATAATATCTGATATAGAAAGATCACCATGGACGCGATTGTGCCGGCTGGTGAGCTGGTGGGTACGGTGATGAGCATCAATCTCATCACGGCGAGCCTCAAAGACCTCTCGGATTTTGGGCTGAGTGGAAGCACCAACCTGTTTTAGGAGTTCCTTCATCACTGGATAGGAGATCACCCACTTCTCATCGTGCGATCGCTTCGGATGGTTGTTGTAGGCCATCACGGCTTCTAGGGCTTGAACCACATAGGGATCATGCCCAGAATCAGCGGTAGCAACAGCAGGTTGACTCGCTCGTTTACCCTGCTTTGCGGCTGGCTTCTGAGCCGCAGACGCATTCACCACTTGATGGATGTGACCTAGCTGTTGCGCTAGGGCATCATGCTCTGCTTTGAGACGAGCATTCTCGGCTACTAGGGCGTCATATTCCTGCACTCGGTGGGCATTCAGCTCCGGATCGTAGGCATCAGCGAGCCCTTCTAGTTCTTGAATTTGCTGGCGCAGGTGATCGACCTCACGAATGAACCAGAGCATAGCTTCCCCCAACTCCTGGGCGGTTTGGGTCACCGGCAAAGCTTGCTGAGTCTGGGTTTGAGGCTGAAGTTGGGCCTCAACGGCTTTCTTGGGGGGGCGTCCTAGGCGCTTGGTGACATTTCTAGGAGCTTTCTGGGGGACTTGGGGCGATCGCTCCTTCGGGGTTGACCGGCTATCACTCCAGTTTCGGGCATACCGCCCTGAGACTGCCCCTGGCCGATAGCTTAAGCCGTACTTGTCCATGAAGACTTGGGGTGATTCGCGGACGCGCTTCTGCATTTGACTCTTGGTGCCCTTATAACCACGGCTGCGAGCTAGGTCATAGGCTTCACGAGTTGTCAACGTCCATTGAGCGATCGCGCCATTCTCTTGTTTGGCCGATACCTCAACCTTGGGCAACGTGATCGTGGCTGTTCGTCCTGATGCCACTTTTCCATTCCGGCTAGGAGCCTCCAGACGGGGTTCATCATCCAATTTCAGGGTGTCAAGGGCAATGTGGCGTGAACCGAGATGATCCTGAAGCGCTTGCCGCACTTCCGCCATGAGGGGGCGCTGGGCAGCAATGTCTTGGAACCCTTGTTCTGACCATTTTGCCTTAATCCATCCAGACCACGCCTCCGCCTTGCTGCGATCATGGATCGTCAGCTCGGCGACATTTGCCAGGTATTGATCAAAAAGTTCTCGTAGCCACTGTTTCATGTAACGTCCTTTAACTAACTGTTGAAAATTGCAATAAGAGTTGATATCGATGATTCGGTTTATGTTCAGGAACGTTGCCCTTGCTGTCCTGTTTGGAAAGCAG
>RECH01000062.1 GCA_007694125.1 Leptolyngbya sp. DLM2.Bin15 | reverse complement strand
CGCTGTTAATAATATCGGGTACATATTGCCCCAGGGTCTCGATCAGGGTAAATCCGGCCGCTGATGCTACGCCGATTAAGATGCCGTCTAGCGGTTCCCGCACGCCCCATCGTTCTCGCTGGGGCGATCGCATCCGATGACCTAGGGCAACGCCTAGAAAAATAGGAATAGCTTTCAGCAACTCTTCCATCAAGCCAGCGCCAAAGAACATGCGCACGAGCAGTTCCATGAAGCCAATGGATTCAATGTTTTGCGGAATGCTGCCGGGCAAGATGCCTCGAAATACTAAGATAAATAACGGTAAAACTGGACTCAGGAGCAGGACGGCGGTCATGAGGGCAGAGCCGACCAGCAGCCACCAGGGTTTTGTCTTGCCGCATAGCAAATAGACAAAGTAGCAGGCTCCGCTAGAGACGTAAAGGGCTAAGACTGGGTTGAATAACTCCGGTATGCCGTTGGCGAGAAACAGGAGCACCACGAAGGAGACGGTAATCACGCCGGGGATGAGGTAGGCTTTGCTGCTCAGTTCGCGACCTTTGGATACGATGGGCAGGAGCTGGCTAAGGCTGAGGGCATCGGCGTCGGCTTGGGAGGCAACGGGGTCTTGCACGGGCGGGCGGGTGGTGCCCACGTTGCCGGTGCGGCGGTTGCCGGAGGGTACGGTTCCCCTAGGTGTGGTGGTTGCCTCGAAGATAAATTCTGGCCCGTTGCGCCCCAGCCGAATGCGATCGCCCGTTTGCAGGGTCTGGCAGCCCACCAAGGGCTGTTGATTGATGTAGGTGCCGTTGGCGCTATTCAGATCGCAGGCCTGCCATGCTGCTCCACCAACATCAGCGATCGCTTGAAACTTCAGGTGCTGGCGAGAGACTTCGCCATAGCGGGCGGAATCTAGGACGAGCTGGCAAAGTTTTGGCTCGCGGCCGACGGTGAAGTCTGGCGACAGGGTATAAACCGGATCACTCGATTGACCCGTATTCAGGTGGCGGAGGATGGCGGGATAGGCTCCAGTCATAGTGGCTTGGGGAGAAGGAGTGGGGTCAACAACCGTACAATCACTCCCCTACTATAAACAGAGTCGTCTCCTTGAGGGCGATCCATCAGTCATCCTTCACCTCGTACCACGCCAAAAAATTTTAGGCGCTTCGCGCCAGCAGAGGGCAAGAGAGCAAAAAAGCAGAGGGCTAGGGAGTGCCTCGGACGTGGCAAACCACACGAAAACCGACGTTGACGTCGCGGTTCGCGGGGAGGGTAATGCCGCGGTACGCAGACCGGCAATACCTCGGATTGAAGTTCCAAGACCCGCCACGTAAAACGCGTGTATCCCTTACCCTATCTGCATCCCAGGCACTTCCATCCGTCGGCGCGCCTTCGTAATTGCCATGCCAGGAATCCAAACACCATTCCCACACATTTCCGTGCATATCACACAGGCCAAAGGCGTTGGCCACCCCGAAGTAGTCTACCGGCGTGGTTTCCTTTCGATACTCTCCCTTAGGGCCATCGCCATAAGAGCCTGACCGGTTGAGATCTTTATCGTCCGTACCGCGATAGTTGGCCACATCCGTCGTAATTGTTTCACCAAAGTGAAATGGGGTGGTGGTTCCAGCTCGGCAGGCATATTCCCACTCCGCTTCGCTAGGCAGGCTATAGGATCGCTTCGTACGGGCAGAGAGGCGGGCGCAAAACTCCATGGCATCCTCCCAGGACACCTGTTCAACCGGACGCATATCACCTTTGAAACGGGAGAGGTCTGGCTCTAGATCATGCTCTACCTTAGACATGGCTGCCACCGCTCGCCACTGAGCTTGGGTGATGGGATAGCGACCCATGAAGAAGGTAGGTACAGTGACGAGATGCTGAGGCCCTTCGGTGTCTCTACGTTCCAGTTCATCCTTTGGAGATCCCATGAGAAAGGTGCCGCTGGAGATAAGCGCCATTTCTAGGCAGATATCCTTCCCGAGATCTTCAAAGAAGCAGCGATTGGTTTTGGTTTGTCGATGGATGGCGAATTGGGTCATGGGGGAGGCGGGAGAGGTGTGAGGGAAAAGGAGAGTGGGGAGCAAAACTCTTCGGTTGCCCTACCAAGCTCCACCCCCCACGGTTGATTTTTGGATGCCTAGACGCATCGCTGGAACAGAGCTGGACTCCCCATCGCATACCCGGTAGATTCCCCACCTACCAGCTCTAGCAGAGAAGAGTGCTCGGACGTGGCAAACCACACGAAAACCGTTGTTGTTGTTGCGGTTCGCGGGGTTGTTATTGTTGCGGTACGCAGACCGGCAATTCCTTGGATTGTTGTTCCAAGACCCGCCACGTTTCGATGCCTGCCCCATGCCATACCATAGCGAATTATTTGAGCATGGGGGAAGAGTGCATAGATTTCTTTGGCTTTGGCATCGGCCTGGCCTGCACCTTCCTGGAAAACGGCCACTGATCAAACAAAGCGCGACGCAGACCATGGGTATTGCCATGGAATAAATGGGCCTCCCAACTGCGCAGACGTTGCAGCAGATCATCCAACGATATCAGCCCATCCGCGTAGTCTTGCTGAAGATGGCGCAGGCGGCGGCGGGCCCGTCGTAGGTTGTCGTTGCGGACACGGATGCGCACCGCTCTGGGTCTATGGCTTCCCTGGGGTAAGATACGAAATCCCACAAAGTTGACCCCATGGTCGGTTTCAAAGAGCTGGCTTTTAACCGGGTGAATCTTGAGGCGGAGGGTGGCCAGGTAGGCTTCAAGCTGCGGGCGGGCCTGGGCCAGTTGATCGCGATCATCTGAAAATAGGGCAAAGTCGTCTACATAGCGCAAATAGTTTCGACATCGCAGATGTTCTTTCACCCAATGGTCAAAGCCGCTGAGGTAGATATTGGCAAAAAACTGGCTGGTGAGGTTGCCGATGGGAAGGCCACGGCGGCGGGTGAGCGGCGTGAGGAGATCGTCGCCCGGAAAGAATTCGATAGACGGTTCCTGCTCATTACTGCCATCAATAATCTGATCGATGAGCCATAGGGTATCAGGACATTTGATCTTGCGACGTAGACATTGTTTGAGCAATTCGTGGTCAATGCTGGGAAAATACTTACGAATGTCGCACTGGAGGACGTAGCGAGTGGTGCGGGCGAAGTAGGTGAAGCGTTTGAGGGCGCGGTGGGTGCCATAGCCCCAGCGGTTGGCGTAGGTATCCGAAATGAGGGTGCGCTCAATTAACGGCATAATCACGTTGCATAGCGCATGGTGGATCACACGATCGCGGTAGGGTGCGGCGGAAATCAGCCGAGGCTTGGGATCGTAGATGCGAAACGTGCGATAGGGGCCAGGGCAATAGGTATGTTGAACGAGTTCGTCTTGGAGTTGATGGAGTTCGGTTTCGAGGTTGTAGTTGAACTGGAGCACACTGGCCCGCAGCCGTTTCCCCCGTTGGGCTTGGCGGGCGGCTTGCACAAGATTTTCAAAATCAACAACCTGGGGCCAGAGGTTGCCATAGCGTTTCATGACTGATATCAAGTCCGGCTGAAAGGTCATTATTGAGAGATCCTGCATTCGATCCCCCGCGTTGCCGCCCCCTTTAGAAGGGGGCTATAGACTCTCGGGTTCTGCTATCCCCGATGTTGACGAATCCAGCCGCCTAGATCCTGACCAATCTGCCGCAACTGCTGCCCGGCATGGTCGTAGCGCTGGGTGGAAATGAGTTCAAAGTCAAACAACAGCCGCGTTTGGTAGCGCAGGATATCGAGGTGGGTGTTGAGGCCTTCTAGGCGAGATAATTTTTGGGTGCGGGTATACCGAGCCTGGATCAACCCTTCCAGCAACCCATAGAGCGAATCAACCATCCGCGCCCCCAACCCAAACCGATGATCCCTCGGTAGGCGGTTGAGAATGGGGACATACCAACGGATCAGATCATAGGTTTTTTGAATAATGGGTAGTTCTTCCATCCCTGCATTTCCCACCATCGTCAACGTTTGACCTTAGCGCCCCACCCGCCCCTTCTCGCAAAGAGCAACCTTTTCTTTAGATTTCCCCCCCCTCAAAAACCCCAAAAATTTTAGGCGCTTCGCGCCAGCAAAGGGCAAGAGGGCAAAAGAGCAAAGCGCTAGGGAGTGCCTCGGACGTGGCAAACCACACGAAAACCGTAGCTGCCGTTGCGGTACGCGGGGTCGTCATCGATGCGGTACGCAGACCGGCAACCCCTAGGAATGTTGTTCCAAGACCCGCCACGTCTAACGCGTCTATCCCTTACCCCATCTGCATCCCAGGCACTTCCATCCGTCGGTGCTCCCTTGTAATTTTCATGCCAGGAATCCAAACACCATTCCCATACATTTCCATGCATGTCGCACAGACCAAAGGCGTTGGCTACTCCAAACTGGCCCACCGGAGTAGTCTTCTTTCGATACTCTCCCTTGGGGCCATCACCATAGGTTTGATTGCCATCATAGTTGGCCACATCCGTCGTGATCGTTTCGCCAAAATGGAACGGGGTGGTGGTTCCATCTCGGCAGGCATATTCCCACTCCGCTTCACTGGGCAGGCTATAGGATCGTCCCGTGTGGGCAGAGAGACGGGCGCAGAACTCCATGGCATCCTCCCAGGACACACGCTCCACCGGACGCATATCGCCTTTGAAACGGGAGGGATCTGGCTCTAGATCCTTCTCTACCTTGGGCATCGCTGCCACGGTTCGCCACTGGGTCTGGGTGATGGGATAGCGCCCCATAAAGAATGGAGGAACGGTAACTTCATGCTGAGGTTGTTCGTCGGAATAGTTTTGTAGCTCATCCTCAGGCGATCCCATGAGAAATCGTCCGCTAGGAATCGCCACCATCTCTAGTCCCACCCCACCCGGCAAGTCTTCCACAAACTGATAGGCCCGCCGAGACTTACGCTCGACCTCCTGCCCCCGGCGATCGAGGGAAACCACCGTAAACCGAAACGGCGTCAACCCCTCCGGCGGCGGTGGCTCATCAGCCGGGTGCAGCGTAGCCACCTGATACTCGAAGGGATGGAGCACCAAACCATCGATCTCAATGGCATTTTGGGTCGCTTGCTTCGCCCACTGCACCAACAGCGGTCGATAGTCCAAACGCTCCAATGGATCAATCAAATTGGCATAGTTGCGCACGATCGCCGCCAGACGAATCCGCTCCCGAGCATTGTCCTGCTCTGCCACAGTCTTGAGTGCCTGCTGAATTTGTTCCACGGCCTCACTGGGCTTGAGGCAGGCCAGGGCCGTCCACTGGGGGCGATCTCCCAGCACCCGGGGCCGCTCCGTTGGCTCCAGGTTAAGGCGATAGCCAATATAGTCAGTCATAAACGTCGAGAGATCATCAAGCCGCTGCTCCCCCTGGGCTTCCACCAACTGATGCAGCAGATGGAGCCGAGTGATGCCCTGCATTTCATACAGATCATGCCCCACCGGATCACAGAGCACCGACAGCAAAATATCTGGAGCCGCATACCAAGGAATATCTGGCGTAAAGCGTTGGTGTAGGCAATAGATCAGATCGGTGGTGAGGGTGAGGGGAAAAGCCGCATGGCGGGCTAGATCCAGGATTTGGCGCTGGTAGCGAGGATCGGAGTATGACCGAGAAAACACCGCCACGCGATCGTCCTGCTCCGCCAATTGGGGCATCAGGGGTTGATAGTTGACTAGGGGTGGGGGCGTTGATGACATGGGGGCAGAGAGACTAGGCAGACCGTCGTTGGGGATGGGTATCATTGAGAGATCCTGCATTCGATCCCCCGCTTCGCCGCCCCCTTAACAAGGGGGCTATCAATATCCGGGTGAGGTCAAGAGTTTGGTTGATGGGGTTTCGATCCAAATTACATCTCAAAACTATGGAGACTGCTGAATCTTGTCCTAAATCTGAATGGATGTACACTGCTTTAACCTCAAGGCCAGTACCCAGATGGTCTAGCCCCCTTAGTAAGGGGGCCGCGTAGCGGGGGGATCCCATGCAGGATTTCCCAACAATGACCATTCAGCAGGACTTGATATAAAGACTAGATCCGCGAGCTGGTCTAAAGCCATCATATCGAGGCCAGGCAAGGCCGCGATCTTCTCTGCGGCAC
>RECH01000063.1 GCA_007694125.1 Leptolyngbya sp. DLM2.Bin15 | reverse complement strand
CAGCAATGGCGCTATGGGCCATCTGGGGCAGAGCGGTGTTGAGCAACCATTGACTGAAAGGATGGTGATGAAACTGCTGGCGCAGGTCAGCGACTTGGGCGATCGCCTGATCGAGACTTGCCTGCTCACGACAAATGCCCGCGTGACTCCACACCACTTGCTGTAGATGCGATCGCCACTCATGGAAGTCCGACAGCGCTGCATGGATCGCTGCTGCTTCCTGTAGGGGTTGTTCATCACCGGGGCGATCGCGCCAGGGGGGTGGTAAGGGCAGATGGGCCATGTTGTGGCCGAACACTACACATTCCAGCAGGGAGTTGCTGGCCAGGCGATTGGCACCATGTACGCCGGTGCTGGCGGTTTCTCCCACAGCATAGAGTCTAGCAATCGACGTGGCGCTTTCCAAATCAGTCAACACCCCGCCCATCCAGTAGTGGGCGGCGGGGGCTACTGGGATCGGCTGGGTGAATAGGTCAATGCCATAGCTTTGGCAGCGCTGGATGATGGTGGGAAAGCGTCGCTGGATCACCTCCGGTGCAATCGGTCGTAGATCCAGCCATACATGGGGAATGGCGCGATCGCCTGTCCTGTCGGCTTGGATGGTTTGCTGCTGCAAATGCTGATAAATAGAGCGGCTGACAATATCTCGGGAGGCCAATTCCCCCGCCGGATGATAGTCAAACATAAACCGATGGCCGTGCTGATCGAGCAAATGGGCTCCTTCTCCCCGCACGGCTTCGCTGATCAAGAAATGGGGCGCGCCCGGTTTCATTAAGGCTGTGGGATGGAACTGCATAAATTCCAGATCCCGCAGGGTTGCACCGGCCCGCCAGGCCATGGCCACGCCATCGCCGGTACTGGCTGGCGGATTGGTTGTTTGGGAAAAAACCTGCCCGCCGCCGCCGGTGGCTAACACCACCACTGCGGCTTCAATTGCTTGAATGACGCCATTGTGGAGGGCGATCGCTCCCTGGCACTCCCTGGTCTCAGGATTCAGCCATAGGTCAAACACGAAGGTGCCGGAGAGGACTTCTATGTTGGGACGCTGGTAGACATGGCGCGTCAATGTCACCACCACTGCCCGCCCCGTGGCATCTGCGGCATGGAGCACCCGCGGCCGGCGATGGGCGGCCTCTAGGGTCAAAGCAGGGCGATCGCCGGATTGATCAAAGGCGACCCCTAGCTCCAGTAACGATTCAATACAGTCTGGCGCTTGGTTGACCAAATAGCGCACCGCATCCAAATCACAGAGCCCCGCTCCGGCATTGAGCGTGTCTTCTAGGTGCAACTGCACAGAGTCGTCACTGGCGATCGCTGCGGCAATGCCCCCCTGGGCCCAGTCACTCGCCGATTGCGATAGCGTTTCTTTGGTAATCAACCCCACCCGGTAATGCCGGGGTAAACACAGTGCGGAATAGAGTCCGGCTGCCCCACCACCAATCACCAAGACATCGAAACGCTGGGGCTGCACTTGTTGGGGCACGAGGGTCATCCTTGCTCAATTAAGTCTTAAAGATATGTTAACGACGATGCGTCTTAAGCAAAACCTACCTGGAATAATCAAATGCCCATGCCGATACGACATGAGCATTGACGATGCTTATAGAACCCGGCTACTGGCGGCAAGAGCAGGCGATGGAGTCGCCTTTCTGTCTTCATGAACCGAGGAACATGGAATCGTGGTTGGGGCAGACATGGCGTTAACCTGGCCAACCTCTACCCCACATCAAACTACGTCAGTCAACAGGTTAGCCTAAACCAGACTACCCGCCATACACTCCATTGTTGAAGCGATCGCCTCCTTCTACCAAGGCAGCATCTGGATCTGACACGGTGAAATTATCCAGATTAGCCTTCAAAATTTCAAGTTGACGCTCGCTGAGCCCTGGCATTTTTAGCACATCCTCGACCGTCTCAAACGGTGCATTTCGGAGGATCTTGCTAGCAATGGTGGGGTATAGACCCGGATATTGGGTAAATGCGCGAACGTTGGTGTTGTTAAGGTCGATCTTTTTGCCAAACTCGGTGGCGAGCTTATCATCAACGGAGTTTCTTAACTCGGCTGCTAAAACCGGTGATGATGTCCAGGATACAGATGCCAGGTTGGCGGCAAACGCCGGCTGAGGCACCCCTAGCCAACTCAGGCAACTTAGCAACAATCCTACTATCATCAACGCGCCAACCAGTCGTTTCATGGGTTAGATCCCTCCCAGTATGAATTTATCGGCAATATATCAATTCAGTGTGACCGCTTACAGCGCCGCCTCTCTACTGGCAGCAACGCTGGCACGAACCCATGGGGTTTACACCTACTTGGGGTGCGATCGCACTTAATTAGAGACTACCACTTTCGATCCCCCAATTTTTACTAATGAGGGGGCGGGGGGCTATAAGTCTCCTGCTGTACCTTCAAGGTCAGCGAAGAAGCAATGTCCACTTTTGGGCAAGGTGCATGCTCAGGTATTGCACATCACCATTCGGCGGTTGCACGATGCTTGGGAATCGTGTCAGAAGCATGGTCATGGCTGCCCGCCGCCGCTAGCGGTAGCCGTTGATGCGCAGAAATTTGTCTAAATCAGCAAAAAAGCTGGCATAGGTGATCGTCGGGACGTCATAGCCTTTCAGCTCTACCTTGCGTTCCTGAAACAGCTCGGTATGCTGCATCGACTCTGCCATATATTTGTAGGTGACTTCGCCGAGGGCAACGTCCATGCCAATTTCCTTGGTGGCCGATTCGAGACGGAACGCAGCATTCACCGTATCCCCCAGGGCGGTATAGTCGGGGCGATCGCCGGTGCCGGTATTGCCGACCATGGCATAGCCTGTGTTCACTCCAGCGCCTACGCGTACCGGAAAGGGCAAGGGATAGCGCTCGTGGAGCTGGCTGGTCATTTCATGGAGGGCGCTGAGGGCCTGGGCAATCCGAATCATTTCACTATGATCGACTTCCTGGGATCCATGAATCCAGACGGCCATGATGGCATCGCCGATATATTTATCAACCCAACTGCCATACTCCCGAATGATGTCGCCCGCCCGGCGAAACCAGGTGCCGATCACTTCCGACAGAATTTTCTCATCGAGCTGGCGGGTCATCACCGTGTAGTCTCGAATATCCACCACCAAGACCGAGATCAGCCGGCGGACATGGAGGGTAGCCGTTGCTGTAAAGTCTTGGGAACTCTCACCTGCTTTTGCGTCAGGGAGGGGATCGCTGGATGGACAGTAAAACTCAAGCTCGGTTTGCCCAAAGGTGAGGCCATCGCCGTTGCGTAAGGTGACGGGCACGGTGACCCGCCGGCCGTTGACAAACGACCCATTGCGACTGCCGAGATCAATCAGGTAGAAGTCGCCTGTCTCCATTTGCTGGAGCATGGCATGATTCCGAGAAATCCAGCGATCCGGCAACACAAAGTTGTTATCGTCTCCTCGACCTACAGTCCAGCAGCTTGTGCCAGTCAAAGAGAGATAACGGTTGCCGGACTCTGTCCGTAGGATGAGATGGGGAACAAGTTGTGAATCCACTACAGACAACTATAAAACCACTGAGCTATCCCTATGATGTATCCTAAGGCACCCGTCTGTGGTCAGCGTGACATTCCACTAAGGTCAGATGTCCAAGCCGTACCGACCGAAATTATAGTTCTGATCCGGAGGATTTTACGAACTGAGTTGGCGCATCTGCTTGGGATCAGGCTGACTCCCAGACTAAACTGTCTCAGAGTACTTCAATCATATCTTCACTCAGGCGGCGATCGCAGCGATCAAAAAGAGTCCGTCTACTAGCAATGTACTCAG
Organism: Leptolyngbya sp. DLM2.Bin15; assembly: GCA_007694125.1. GTDB lineage: Bacteria > Cyanobacteriota > Cyanobacteriia > RECH01 > RECH01 > RECH01. Next base: position 2,325 of record RECH01000063.1, on the reverse strand, counting down.
CACAGCCCCCCCAAACGCCCACGTGTAGTGGCGTTGAAGATGCAGAGGCATGTAACCCACAAAGATCAAAATTCCTACTAATGCCATTCCTAAGGCAAATCCCCAGGGTGTGCTCACGCGAGCCAATGCGCCCTGAAAGATGGGATGTAGCTCGTCAGGGCTAGCGCTCATCACCTGTCGCCAAGCCGGAATGACATCACAGAGATAAAAGTATAGGTCTGTAACAACCGTACCAAAGAGGGAGCCGAGATAGAACCAACTGCCTACAACCGCCTGACGGCGCATTAAGCAGATCACAGCTAGGGGAAGGGCGATCGCTTCAATTGGGAGATGCCAAAGGGGCTCCCAGCGCATCCATCCCCAATAGATGGATCCGGCAAACCACGTCCAAGTAAAGCCCACCAGCAGATCTCCCCAAAGCCGGGTATGCTCTCGCTGACAGAGCCATAGGGCTAGCCCTAGCCATGCTGCTGTTAGCGCTAGGCTCAGCTCAGGCTGCCAGCGCACCAAGGAAGCTTGAAACAAAACCGGCACGGATACTAAAAAAACTGCCCCGAGAAAGATGGGCCAGGGAGACGATAGATGCCAGCTTGCTTTCGGACTTGGGGCAACAAGTGGCAAGGCCGAGTCGGCAGGCACTACGGCTTCGATGACATTGGTGTAAGGCTCTGTAGGAAACAAAGTTTTATTAAGCAGTCAGTTCATCTTTTTTAACGTATCACATCTATATCCTCTGGGGGGGCATCTTAACTACAAGTTCCAAAAGTTCTTGAGTTGCCCTTGGCTCATGGGCTATCTCAATTGAGCCAGGTTGGGATCGAGGGGCAGCATTTTTGGGGATTCTCGTCTAGCGCTCATAGTCCCTAGGAGTAAGTCTCATGTTGACCAGTCGTTTGTCCAAGTCGCCCAATCTCCTATGATGCCAGCGATCCCGCGTTGACGCCTGTCTTGGTCGCTCCTGTGGCTAGGTCTGGGCGTAGGGGAAGCGATCGCTCCTTTTTCTCATCATCACTTTTTCTCATAATTGCCATGGCTTTATGGTTGCTGCATGACTATCCGTGAGTTGGCGACGATGGTCACCTGGTTTGACTGGTGTGCCAGACCATCAGAATCATTGCTCATGCTAGAGGGGGGAGGATGCCAAACTCCATCATGCCTGCATCAGCATTGCCATGGGCAGTCAAGCACCTAGCCAAAACGACAGATTAGGGGAGCATCCCCGCGTAGTATGGTCTGTCTGAGATCAGGGGGTAGTAAAACTATGAACATTGGGAAAAGTGTTGCCATTTAAGGTTGCACCCTTACCCCCATTACTGCCAGCATAGGGGCTGGTTTAGGTTGATGGCGTTCCTGAGCAAGGCTTTACTCAACCGTAGACCACAAGACCACATAAGCAGCAGGTATTAGCCTAACCGTGATGAATGTATCAACTTGGACACTGCATGGTGGAATTGGCTTTCAGACCCTAGCAACGGCACCAGCAGCCGAGTCATCGATTGCCGACATGAATGTGTTTCAATCCATGGTGATTGGAATTGTACAGGGGTTCACTGAATTTCTACCGATCAGCAGCACAGCGCATATTAAAGTCGTTCCGGTTGCTTTAGGCTGGGGCGATCCGGGGGTTGCTTTTACTGCCTTCATTCAACTAGGCAGCATCCTATCGATTTTGTGGTACTTCTGGGGCGATTTAAGCCAAGTAGTCGTAGGTAGTATTCGCGCTATCAGAACCTCTGACTATGATTCCACGGATTTCCGTATTGGCTTGGGCATTGTGGTTGGTACCATTCCCATCATCATTGGTGGATTATTCGTTAAAATTTTTGTCCCTGATTTTGATGAATCTCCGATGCGCAGCATGGCAGCGATCGCCCTGGCCTCCATCGTCATGGCTATTCTCCTAGCGTTGTCAGAGTACCAAGGTAGCCGCAAGCGCAAGTATGAAGAATTGGGCACCCAAGACGGCATCTGGATGGGTCTAGCTCAAACTCTGGCGATCATTCCCGGTGTTTCTAGGTCAGGAGCTACGCTCACTGCAGGGCTGTTTATGGGCATGAATCGTGCATCTGCCGCGCGCTTCTCGTTCTTGCTAGGTATTCCAGCCATCACGCTCGCTGGGGTGGTGGGCTTAAAAGACCTAGTGGACTATGGCTTTGAGGGAACCAGTGTTGCCGCGCTCATTGGCGGGTTTATTACAGCTACCATTTCCTCTTACCTGTCGATTGTATGGCTGCTCAATTTCCTCAAACAGCATAGTACATGGGCATTCGTTTGGTACCGCTTAGCGTTCGGGATAGTCATTCTAGGCGCTATTGGTATGGGGCT
>RECH01000283.1 GCA_007694125.1 Leptolyngbya sp. DLM2.Bin15 | reverse complement strand
CGCTATGCCGAGGCGCTGGGGATTCCAGGCAGCGATCGCTTTGAAGATCTCCAGGCTTGCCATGTGCTCATTGATGGCCTGTTCGGCTTTGGGCTCACCCGTCCCCTAGAGGGAGCGATCGCCACCCTGGTTGACCAGATCAATACCTGGAAAAAGCCCGTGGTCAGCATCGACCTACCCTCGGGGCTGCATACCGACACCGGCGCTGTCCTGGGTACGGCCCTGCGCGCCACCCATACGCTTTGTTTAGGTCTCTGGAAGGCTGCCTGTTTGCAAGATGGGGCGCTACCCTATCTGGGTCAGGTGGAGTGGATTGATTTCGACCTGCCCCAGGCTGACATTCAGGCCGTGGTGGGGGCTGCACCATCTTTGCGACGCGTCACCGTGGCAACTGCGATCGCTGCCTTGCCTGCTCCGGTGATCACCGCCCACAAATATGAACAGGGGCATGTGCTCCTGGTGGCCGGCTCGCAAACCTATCCAGGGGCTGCTTTGTTAACGGCTCTGGGAGCTAGGGCCAGCGGTGCGGGTATGGTATCAATCGCGGTTCCGGCCTCCCTGCGGGTCTTGGTGGTGAACCAAGTACCGGAAGCCTTGGTGATTCCCTGCCCTGAGGATGATACGGGGGCGATCGCCCACCTGCCTCCCACCCTTGATCTACGTCGCTACGACGCCATTGCCTGTGGGCCAGGTTTAAGTCGGGGTGCCCAGGCGGTGCTTGAAGCGATCCTATCGGCTCCCTGTCCACTATTGCTCGATGCCGATGGACTGAATGGTTTAGCCGATCTGAATCTAGTCTCTAGCCTACGATCGCGATCGCAACCCACTATCCTCACGCCCCATCCCGGTGAGTTTAAGCGCCTCTTCCCTCACCTAGTGGATCAGATGAGCGATCGCCTCTCGGTGGTGCGGCAAGCGGCCCAAGACAGTGGAGCCATTGTCCTGCTCAAAGGGGCCAGGGTGGCGATCGCCACGGATCAGCAGGTGTGGATCAATCCTGAGAGTACGCCAGCTCTGGCCCGAGGGGGTAGCGGTGACGTCTTGACGGGGCTAGCCGGGGGAATTTTGTCTCAAACCGCGCCGGCGGAAGAACCTATTCTGAGAGCGATCGCCACCGCTGCTTGGTGGCATGCCCAGGCGGGTTGCCTCGCCGCCGCCCAGCGCACTACCCGAGGCGTCGATGCCTTTACCCTGACGCAGTTCCTCATCCCAGCCCTGCGCCAACACCCGATGCCTTAAGGATGGGAGCGATGGCGATTCCGCCGCATCACGATCTGCCCAAGCAGGGGCCAGGATTTGACAGGTGTACCATTCATGAAGAAATTATAAATATGATGTACTTAACGATAAGTAGACGGTTCCCAGCGATGAAGTTATGATTGACTATCTTTGGGTTGTCGTGCTTGAGGAATCATCAGGTTGACGGTTCCACCCTAACAACGCGGCGATGGCCCAGCCCAAGTAGTTGGGGCAGGCAGTCTCCGCTTGCTGAAATCTCGTCCCTTTGACGCAAGCTAATTGGATGCAGGCTAATCGTGCTATTCATGCAGAATCTTACAGATCTGTCGCCCGATCAGCAGCATGTCCAGGGCAACGACGAGCGTTAGCTAAGGGGCAAGCGTTTTGCCGAGAGGGTCGTTCATGCTGTGTCGTGCTGAACGCAACTCCACTTGTTTCTAAACCCCGGCTGACTCAGGAACAACGTGAGGTTTAGATGATGAGTAGATTGGCGTCAATCCTGCAGGCAACGATGGCTCAGCCGGATTGACATTAACGCATGGTCGTCCTCAATCGGATCAATCTCTCTGCTTGCTGCCCCCATGATGGCGGCTCAGGATGACGCCAGACTACACTATGCCAACTTGCTATCTTCTCAGCCAGCAACGCCAACGGCTCGGAGATAGTCGGTGCGGTGTTTTCAGGGCATGGAGTCGATGTAACTCCGCTTCTCGGCGATCGCAAGCTGTCATGATGTCCACGATGGCTCACATCTGCTGAGGTTCGCCCATTGCCAAGACTAGGGACAAGATTCACCGCTACATCGCTGAATCGTTGAGGTCAACTACTCCCTGAACGAGCTTAGAACAATACAGACAAAGGATTAGCCGCCACATGGAATTCACGATCGCAACGCTTCTAACCAACTTTTCCGACGATAAACTGGTTGCGCCTAAGGTGCTGGAGAAAAAACTCAGTTGTGAAGACGATACCAGTCTGCGCAGGCTGCAAATTGCCCTAGATGCCCTAGAGCGCATCGGCATCCTGACCAAGGATCGGGGGCGCTATCGCCGGATCTCGGAAAATGATGTTGTTGAGGGCAAGTTGCGATGCTCTAGCAAGGGATTTTGCTTTGCCATCCAAGATTCGGAAGGGGCAGACGATATCTATGTGCGCGAGAGTCAGTTGAATACAGCTTGGAATGGCGATCGCGTTTTGGTGCGGGTGACCAAGGAAGGTAGTCGGCGGCGCAGTCCGGAGGGAGAAGTTCGGCTGATTCTAGAACGGGCTAATAATTCGGTGTTAGCCCGCGTCAAGAAGGTGGGCGATGAGTATCGGGCGGTGCCCTTAGACGATCGCTTGCTGTTTGAACTAGAGCTGCAGCCGGGTAGTGATGATCCGGACGGCAAACGCTTAGAAGAAGCGGTGGATCAACTGGTTCACGTGGGCATTGTCCGCTACCCCTTGGGGCAAAATCGTCCCCTAGGTCGAGTGGCGCAAATCTTGGGCAGTGATGCGGAGGCTGCTTCGGATATTGATATTGTTTGCTGCAAATATGATTTGCCCCGGAGCTTTTCCGATGACGTGCTGCAGGCTGCTAAGGCCTTGCCCACCAAGCTACGGAAATCTGAACTGAAGGGACGGATGGATCTCCGCCATCTGCCAACGGTTTCGATTGTGGGTTCTAAAAATCCAGAGCATCCCATGGTTGTGGATGATGCGTTGACCCTAGAAACCCTGCCTCCCAAGAAAAAAGGTGATGATCCTTGCTGGCGGGTGGGTGTTCATATTGCCGATGTTTCGTACTACATTCCCTTTGGCTCTCCCTTGGATGTGGAAGCTCAGCGACGCGGTACCTCCATCTATCTGGGTGAGACGGTGCTGCCTATGCTGCCCGAAAAGCTACACCAGTGCTGTGCCCTGGCTCCAGGCCACGATCGCTTAGCGATCTCGGTGTTGCTCACGATTGATGGCGATGGCAACTTGGTGGAATTTGAACTCCAGCCCACGTTGATTCAGGTGGATCATCAACTGGACTACCAGCAGGTGGAAACCATTCTCCATCGCAACCAAACCGATCTGCCTCCCACGGACGAAACTTCTCCCTATCCGCTGCCCAGCCTGGAGGAAGTGCAGCCCTACGCATCGGTCTTTGAACTGCTAGATCAACTCTTTACCCTCAGCCAAGTGGTGCAGACCCAGCGCCATGCCCGTGGAGCGTTTGAGCTGAATCTACCGGAAAAAATCATTCCCCATGAAATGCATTCTGACCTCGGGGAATACCTCTCGCCCAAGTTTCAGTATGACGATGAAGGGGCTTTAGGAGCCATGGTGGTGTCATCGCTGCTGCCTTCGCGATCGCTGGTGACGGAGTTTATGCTGCTGGCCAACCAAGCTGTGGCATCGCACCTCCAGGCCCTGCAGTTGCCGGGGGTCTACCGCGTTCATCGCACCCCTGACCCGAACGAGGTGCAGGAGTTGCTCAAGCTGGTGAGCAATATGGGCATTGAAACGGATTTGGATCAGGAAGAAGAGGTGCATCCTCGTCAATACCAACATCTCACCCAGCAGTTTGCTAATTCCAAAGCCGAAAAGGTGTTGACCTATCTCCTGCTGTCTACCCTGCGGCCTGCCACCTACAGCACCCATCCTGGGCCCCACTTTGGTTTGGCCATTGAGCAGGGCTATACCCACTTCACCTCCCCCATGCGCCGCTATCCAGATTTGCTGGTGCATCGGGTTCTGCATACCATGTTTGAGCATGGACGCGATCGCCGCTCGACCCGCGCGAAGGATCGGGTGGAACTACGCCATAGCTCCAGCCATGGCAAGGTGAACTGGAATGTGATTCCGCCGGAGATGCATGCGGAACTGGAGGAGCATTTCACCTCCGTTGTTATGTATCTGAGTGAGCAGGAAAAGCTATCCCAGGATGCCGAGGCGGATCTAGAGGGGTTGAAGAAAGCCGAGTTTATGCAGCAGCATACCGGCGAAACTTTCCACGGCTTGATTACTGGCGTGCAGTCCTACGGGTTCTTTGTGGAAATTGAAGAACTCTTGGTGGAAGGACTGGTGCATGTCAGTTCTCTGAAGGATGACTGGTATGAGTATCGCTCTCGCCAGCAAAAGCTGGTGGGCCGCAAGAACCGCCGCCAGTATCGTCTAGGCGATCGCGTGGAAGTGCAGGTGAAGAGTGTGGATTACTATCGCCAGCAGATTGACCTGGTCGCCGTTGGTGGCGGTAGCGAAGCCCTGGATGATGACGTGGATGACCTAGACGAGGATGACATCGATCAGACCGATGACCTCGATTTGGGTGACGGCGATGGAGAGGATCGTTACGATAGCTAAGGGGAGTTTCAGGGCAGAGGCCATCTGCCCTCGGGCTCACCGCTGATCTTTTATCGTTGAGCGATCGCGTGTCTTCATCTAATTCGCCACTATCTCGCCCCCTGATTTTGGGCATCACGGGGGCGTCGGGTCTCATCTATGCCATCCGGGCTATCAAGTTTTTGCTGGAAGCTGACTATGCTGTTGAGTTAGTCGCTTCTAAATCTACCTATATGGTCTGGCAGGCTGAGCAATCGATTCGGATGCCGTTGGAAGCCGCCCAGCAGGAACAGTTTTGGCGACAGCAGGCTGGCGTGGAAACGGGTGGGAAACTGCATTGCCATCCCTGGGGCGATGTGGGGGCCAACATTGCCAGCGGCTCCTTTCGCACCCAAGGAATGGTTGTCATGCCCTGCAGTATGAGTACGGTGGCCAAAATCGCCACGGGGCTGAGTTCAGACTTGCTAGAGCGGGCGGCGGATGTGCAACTCAAGGAAGGGCGTCCGTTGGTGATTGTGCCTCGGGAAACCCCCTTCAGCCTGATTCACCTGCGCAATCTCACCACCCTGGCAGAGGCGGGGGCGCGGATTGTGCCGGCCATTCCTGCCTGGTACCACAACCCGCAAACGGTGAACGATTTGGTCGATTTTGTTGTGGCGCGGGTGTTGGATCAGCTCGATATTCAATGCGTCCCGATCAAGCGTTGGGATGGGCATTTGGAGCATGAAACCCAGGAGGGCGCATGATTCGGCAGCTATGGATGCAACGATGGATGGCCGTAGGTAGGGGAGCGATCGCTCTTCCCATCATCGGGCTGACGGCCTGCAATCCCAATCCATCAGCCCAGGATCCCAATACGGTGAATATCCTAGGGTCAATTACCGGCGACGGTGCCACGGTGATCCAGCAGGTGTTTGAGCCTTTCACTGAGGCCACAGGCATCCAAGTCAACTATGTGGGCGATGCCTCCTTTGCTACGCTGCTGCCGGTGCAGGTGGCGGGGGGCAATCCTCCCGATTTGGCCCTGTTTCCCCAGCCGGGCTTGATGGCTGACCTGGCCCGGGAGGGTGCCCTCGTGCCGTTGGATCCCTTCCTGGATGCCGATGCCCTCGCTGCCGCCTACGATCCCAACTGGCTAGAGCTAGGACGGGTGGATGGACAGGTGTATGGCCTATGGGCAAGGGCTGATGTCAAAAGCTTAGTGTGGTATCGCCCCGATGTGTTTGCAGCCGAGGGCTATGAGATTCCTACGACCTGGGACGAGATGATGGAGCTCACGGCAGCGATCGCCGCCGATGGTGGTGTACCTTGGTGCTTGGGCATGGAGAGCGGGGCGGCCAGCGGCTGGGTGGGCACCGACTGGGTGGAAGATATTCTGCTGCGGTCGGCGGGCCCCGAAGTCTACGACCAGTGGGTGACCCATGAGATTCCCTTTAATTCGCCCCCCGTACGCGATGCCTTTGAGCGATTTGGAGCGATCGCCCTCAATCCTGACTACGTTCTGGGCGGCCCGGTGGGCATCCTCAGCACCCCCTTTGGGGATTCGCCCTTGCCCATGTTTGACGACCCGCCGGGCTGCTACCTGCATCGTCAAACCAACTTCATCTCGACGTTTTTTCCCCCGGATGTGGCCGTCGGCGATGATGTGGCTATATTCTTATTGCCAGAAATTGATCCAGCCATCGGGCAGCCGGTTTTAGTCGCCGGTACTGTTTTTGGCATGTTGAACGATACCCCAGCCGCCCGGGCCGTGATGGACTATTTGCTTACCCCCACCCCCCATGAAACCTGGGTGCGCCTGGAAAACTATGTGTCTCCCCACCGGCAAGTATCGCCAACGGCCTACCAAGACGTGGTCACTCAGCAGCAGGCAGAGATTTTGGCCAATGCCGAGATTGTGCGATTTGATGCATCCGACCTGATGCCCGGGGCAGTGGGCACCGGCACCTTCTGGAGCGGTATGGTTGATTATGTGGGCGGTGCAGACCTTGATCAGGTGCTCAACACCGTAGATGAAAGCTGGCCGTCATCGCCCTAACGGCCACCCATCGCCTCGGATGGTAGGACGAAGGCAGATTGTTATAATGAGCGGTGCTGAATGCCATGATGCTTTTCAACGGTCACCCTTGTTCCTGGAAACGAACCTGAGCCCCGCCCCAGATTCATGGACTGAATCGATCGGCTGAATCAGCAACACTCTAGGACTGCCATCGCCGTTTGATCCTGCTTCGGCTATTTAGCCCAGGAAAGAACTGGGAGGTCAGTTGATCGACTCCTCAACTAGGTCTGCCCAATCGCGTTCGGCGATCGCTATCAGGTTGGTCTGCATAGATAAACATTACGCTCTGCTATCAATCACCCCCCATCAGGGCATCCTAAAGCAACTCCCCACTCGGCCGTGCAGCTATACCTGTGAACGGACTTGGATGATAGAGCACCCGCCATGACCCATTCTCCTGATGCCTCCGACCGATCACCGGTCAATCAATTTTTTCAGTCTGCCGATGATGACCTTGTGCCGCCGCCCACAGCGTCTCTGCCAACGGGATTAGCGGCCCTCAAGCAAGGTCACTACAAGAAAGCGATCGCCCACCTAGAGGCGGTGTGCCAAAGTGCCCTGGATGAGGCTACCCATCTCAAGGCGCAGATGGGCTTGATTAAGGCCTATGAAAAAACTGGGGATCTAAAACTAGCGATCGCCCTTTGTAAGCCCCTCTGTCAGCATTCCAGCGAACGCATTAAACAGTGGAGCCAGCAGGCGCTCAGCCAGCTAGAGCTACGTGCTGCCCAGCCTAGCCCACCGCCCCAAGCCAAGGCCGCCCCGGTTCCAGATCCGCCAGCCGCGTCTCCAGCACCCTCGGATCAGGTGACGGATCCAACCGGATTTGTGCCCCTCACAGCGCCATCTAGCGCCACTCAGCGCCAGCGTGTCGAATGGCCCGCCGGGGGAGCTACCCAGCTTCAATCCCCCTCCACCCAGCTTCAACCTAGCCATGACCAGGAGGCAGAACCGCCGGCCGATTCCCCTGCCTCCCTGACGCCACCCTCTCCCCCCGAGTCTGGGCCACCCGATGAGATCACGGCTCAGCCTCCCATGGTGTTTGAACCACCTCCAGAGAGCGATCGCTCCCCAGAGGAGCATGGCTTCACCTGGCGCAATGGCGGTCGAGCTCAAAAGTGGAATGCTCTCTTGCCTGATAAAGGACAATTGGTTGAAACCTGGATGATCCAAGGGCTAACCGCGATCGCCCTCGTCTTGGTTCTGCGGGGGCTGCTGCAAGGAATTGTCATCATTGCCCATTCCCTACGTAATCTGGTCACAACCCTGCTCTATCAACAGCAGTATGGATTTCCCTCAACAGGCTTTCTCTGGTGGGTGGTGCCCATGGTGCTGCTGCTGTGGGCGATCGCTCCTTGGGTGATGACCGGCCTGCTGCGCTGGATCTATGGAGCGCGATCGCTTTCGAATGAGCAACTCGAACAATCCAGCCCAGAATCCCTCCGTGTGCTCAAGCGATTGTGCAATCGAGAGCGATGTCCTCGCCCCCATCTGCTGCGGTTGCCGGCCACAGCTCCCATCACCTTTGCCTATGGTCATCTGCCCTACACCCACCACGTGGTGATCAGCCAAGGAGCCCTAGAGCAGTTTGCAGATGAAGAACTCGCCAGCCTCATCGCTAGCGACATGGCTCATCGCCTACACCACACCACCTCGTTGATGACGCTGTTGGCGATCATCATCCAATTACCCTACCTGCTCTATTGGAAATGTGCCGTCTGGAGCGATCGCCTGGCGATTCCCGTGGTGAACTTACCCTTCGTCGTGCTGTCTTTTATCGGCTATGGGGTGTATAGACTGTTGCGCTACCCGGCCTTGTGGCTATCGCGCTATCGCATCCAGCTCAGCGATCGCATGGCCGCCAACGAAACCGGGAATCCCAATGCTCTGAGCCGAGCGTTGCTGAACATGAGCCTGGGCATGGCTGAGGATATCCAGCGTCAGGCCCATACGCCCTATTTGCTAGAAAGTATGGATCTGCTCATGCCCATCAGCTACCGCAGCGCCCTCAGCCTCAGTGGAGCCTCAAATCTCAGTACCCTTGAAGCCATCCTCACCTGGGAGGTGCAAAATCCCCACCGCCGCTGGCTGTCGATCAACAACACCCACCCACCCCTGAGCGATCGCCTCCTCTTCCTCAGCCGCTGTGCCCAGCGCTGGCAGCTTAGCCCAGAATGTAGTCTGCCCTCTCCCGTTGCGCCTACCCTGAAACTGTCTGCCCTACTTCAGCAAGCTGCCCCCTTTGTGGGGCTACCCATCGGCATCATCCTAGCTGCAGCCCTGTGGGTCCTGGGCTTGGTTGCTGATTGGATGCGCTGGGATCCGCTGATGTGGCTGTGGGGCGATCGCCCGCTGATGTATGGACTGGGATGTATAGGCTGCGCCATTGGTCTCATCCTGCGGGTGAATCCCATGTTTCCCGATATCACGCGCCAAAACTCTGCGATCAACCCGCCCTTGCCTGACCTGCTCACCACCGCTCCCCCGCTGCCCTTCAACGGTCATCCCGTCCAGCTCTACGGCAAATTGCTGGGACGGCGAGGCTGGGGCAATGCCTGCGAACAAGATTTGCTGTTGCAAACCGAGAGTGGATTGATCAAGCTGCATTACCTCTCCCCCCTAGGTGCCACAGGCTCCCCCCACCGCTCCATCCAGACTATTGTGACGATTACCGGATGGTTTCGACGAGGGGCAACCCCTTGGATCGATGTCGATCGCCTACAAATCCAAGGCCGTTCCAGCATCAAAAGCGGTCATCCCATTTGGTCTACCCTCGCAGCCTTTGCCATTGCGTTCTTAGGAATTTGGATCATTGTCCGGGGTATTGGCTAAACGTCTGAACAGATGAATAGCGCCAGAACCCCAACGGTGTCTACACCTGTTGATGGGACAGAATTCCGCTGTCTGCAGGTTGCATGATCTCCGGTGTTAGTGTTACGGTTCTTTACGGGAGTTCCTAGCCCCCCTCTTAAATAATCCAAGTCGTTGAGGCAATGATTTAGGGTGTCTTGGCAACCATCTGAGTCTATGACGCGCTAGGCTCTACAGCGTGACCTGCAACACACGTGAGTCTGTAGGCCATCAAGAAGGTACATTGAGCGATCGCACCACGGTTTTTTGAATCTGCATCATCCTTGGACGAACTGCCGTGATACCTTAATGAATGGCACAGCCCACCTGCCTCCCTCATCGCTCTTATTTTGCCGGGACCCTTGGTTACCGCTAAGAGAGCATAGGCTAAGTTGATCCGATACCGGTTGTTTGTTGAAATTGAGAATGCTGTACTTCATCAACCTCGAGCTATCGACACACATCCATTATCCGAGGGAGCAGCAACGGTAAAACCTGGATAGAAAGCATTGATCACAATCAACATTAAGTTTTGGTGTCGGTGAGCGTTGAAGGTTACAACAACGTTGACACAGTCGATTTGAGAAAGCACCGTTATATCTGAACCCGGAGGTATTTATGTCTGTTCGTCTATATATTGGTAATTTGCCCAAGGAAGTCGAAAAGCAAGAGTTTGAAGACGTCTTTGCAGAGTACGGGGAAGCCGCCTCAATGAAGCTCATCACCGATCGCAAGACCGGTAAGTGTCGTGGCTTTGGGTTTGTAACGGTTAAAGACGATGAACTGGCTGATCAGATCATCGAAAAGTTTAATGGTTACGAGTTCAAAGAAACCACCCTCAAAATTGAGAAAGCGCTACCTCGGGCTAAGTCCAGCCCTAATGAAGCGGAAGGGGCAGCCCCCAGCCGTCGCGCGCCCAAGGGTGCTAAACCTCGCCGTGCTGGTGATACTCCTGAGACCGCTACAACGGCCGCTCAGCCTGATCCACGCTGGGCTAGTGAACTAGAAAAGCTCAAGAGTCTGCTTGCTGCTCAAACGGCTAACTCTTAGAAAGCACTCTCTTGGATTACCTTAACTCTGCTGAGATGAGATTCGGATCGGCAGAGTTTTTTCATGGGAATACTGGTCGCAGTTGATCGAGCTCTACGCAGGAGAATAGTTGCAGGAGCGACCAAGACAGGTGCCAACGTGGGAGCGCTGGCACCATAAGAAATCCTTTTTCCGACGATGGGTTGGGCAATCAGCTCTTCAAGATGCAGGGTGCAACGGCTTCAGGAAAGTTGTGCTGCAGCATCGTCAAGGCTGGACAGGGTTCCTTGGTATCCAGATTATCCACATTGCTCCAACTGTAGGGGACTTGCTCGGCGGCAGACATCCACAGCAAACGCTTAGCGCGGGTCATTGCCACGTAGAGCAATCGGTATTCTTCTGCGGGCTTGAGGGCGATCGCTCGTTGCCAGGCTGCTTGGATGGTGGGTAGAGCCGTATCTTGATGTAGGTGGGCTCGCAGTTGGGTGCGGGCCACCTCCGCTAGGGTAAAGTCTCCCAGAAATTGAGTTTGCGGCATAACCCGCAGCGAGCCAGGCAGCAGGTCGGCATGGAGGAAGGGAAGAAACACCACGTCCCAGTCCAGTCCTTTGGCTTTATGCATGGTCATAATCGTCAACTGCCCCGTTCGGGTATAGCGCGAGTCGGCATCTTCTGTGTCCACCGGCTCAAATCGCTCGGCGCTGACGATATCGGTGAGGGCATCTAAGATCGCACCTAGGGATAGGTGACCCATGGTTTGCTGCGCTAGACGTTCGGCTAGTTTATCGGCGGTGGCCAGTTCGCTCTGGCTGTATCCCAGGGTGAGGGCCAAAAACGGAATGATCTGATGTTGGGGAAGCTCCAAGCGGGCGCGCAGCAATCCTGTACAGTAGCGGCGGGCCTGGCGCACCGGTTCAGCTTGGGGTGGATCGAGGGGGCCAGGGTAGAGAAATTGCTCAGGAAAGCTAGCGATCGCATTTAAATCTTGACTGGGAATACATTGGCGTTCCGTCAAAATTTTCAGAGCGGCCTTGAGGCGATCGGGGGAATGGGGGCGATCGATGAACTGCAGCAGCGCCAGCACGTCTTTCGGCACATGGGATTGGCGTTCCTGTTGTCCTACGTCGTAGAGGGAGATGCCGTAGTCCTCCAGGTTGGTGGTTAACCCATAGTCTTCGGGATGGGCCAATCGCTGCCCCAGGAAGCGCCCCTGGCGATGGTCTCGCACGAGGACGGCAAAACTGAGGTTAGGTGTGGCTGCGGCTAGTTCCGCCACCCGCTGGGCGATCAGGTCTACCGTTTCCTCGGGATGGCGGGGTTGACACAGTTCTAGCCCCTGGCCCAGGGGCGTTGGATTGGCATTGGCTTGCGGATCATCGGCATCCACGGGACGGATGAGCTGAAACTGGAACGGGCGATCGAGATCCGAGACTGACCCAGCCGGCACGAGATACTGATTGGCCCAAGTCAAGACAGCATTCGCGGCCTCCATAATTTTAGGCGTACTGCGTCCGGCTTGATCCATCACGAACAGGCGTCCTTGGCGATCGCACTCGTGACAAAACTGTCGGAAAAAGATCGGATCGGCTGGCGTAAAGGTGGAATTAATCGCCTGGTTCGGATCGCCCACCCGCACGAGATTCACCTGGGGTGGCATGGCTTCGGGGTGGGCGGCTAGGACATTCAAAAACCTAGTTTGCAAGGGTGATGAATCCTGGGCCTCATCCTCGAACACGGCAAAAATCTGAGATTGCCAGAGCGATCGCGCCGTTGGGTCATCTAGCACCGCCAGGGCTGCCAAAATCATGTCATCGTAGTCGATCAGATAGCGCGATCGCAAAATCGTTTGATAGTGTTCATACAGTCCCGCTGCGATCGCCAACACGTTGTACTCACCGGGTTCTGAACCCCCTTGCACCAAGGTGCTGACGTCATAGAGATCCGTCGGGGATAGCCCAGAACTTTTGGCCTCATGAATCAAGGTTTGGGCGAGGTCAGGCAGCGCTTCGGTACGCAGCACCGACTGTCGTCGCAGACGTTCTGTTTCTTCGCCATCAAACTGCCGTCCTTCCAAAAGTTGCTGATACAGTTGGGGATGGGCAGCAATCCATTGTTCAACGGTCACCTGCAGCAGGCGGTGATGCTGATTGGGGGAAATGAGGGTGGTTTGATCCAGGTTCAGACCTGAAAGATTGGGATGGCGATTGGCAATACTCAGGGCTAGACCATGCAAGGTATGCACCACAAACCCCTGGGCTGGCAGTGCCAACTCTTGCAGGTACTGACGAATTTTTACCTTGAGGTTGGCGGCGGCCGATCGCGTAAAGGTGACCAACACCACTTGCCCCTCTGGCGGCAGCACCACCCCTGGGTTCTCCAGAATCGCCTGCTGACGCTGCTGATGGCGATGCCCTAGGAGCAGGGCCGTTGCGATCGCCATGCCTGTAGACTTGCCAGACCCCGGCACCGCGGAGACCGCCAACGGGCCACCCTGCCAATCTGCCAAGCAGCGCTGTCCCAAACGCAGGCGATCGCGCAATTGCTGTAACCGCTGCGATCGCTCTAGAATCGACGGCGGCATTGATGATAACGGCATACTTCAGTCCACCTATGATAAAGCGCGTGACTTCCACCCAACCCCGTCTCAAGCAACCCCACCTCAGCCATCCCCAGCATCACTATCGCGCCTTGGCCGCAATCCTGCTGGTGGGCACCGGGCTGCGGTTTTTAAACCTAGGGCAAAAGCCCCTATGGCTGGATGAGATGCTCACGGTTTTGTTTAGTTTAGGGCGCAACTCCGCAGACATTCCCCGAGAGACCTGGTGGCCAGCCACCGACCTGGCCAATCTGCTCAGCCTGAATGCCGCTGCCACCTGTGCCCAGATTACCCAATATGTGGCTACTGATTCTAACCATCCGCCCCTCTTTTTTTGCGCCCTGCATCAATGGCTGCGCTGGTTGCCCCTCGATCGCCTCGATCTAGTTTGGGCGGTGCGATCGCTGCCGGCGTTGATCGGGATTGCCTGTATTGCCGCCATGTACTGGCTTGGACGGGTCACCCTTTCCCCCCGCACGGGTTTAGCCGCCGCCCTGCTGATGGCCGTCTCGCCTTTTGCCGTCTACCTGTCCCAGGAAGCGCGCCACTATACCCTACCGATGCTGCTGATTACGCTTTCCCTCGCTGCCCTGGTGCAAATGCAGCAGGATCTCCAGCGACAGCAGCTACGCTGGCCCCTGTGGCTGGCTTGGGTGGGGCTAAGCCTTCTGGGTCTCTACGTGCATTACTTTGTGGCCTTGGCGATCGCTGCCCAAGGCATCACCCTGATCCTCTGGCTGCTGTGGCACGATTGGCAAGAGCAGCAGGTAAGCCATGGGGGCTGGCGCTGGATCGGTATCACCCTAGCGGGGCTGGCCCTGGGCTATGGGCCCTGGCTACCCACCTTCTGGGCCCACCTCAACCGTCCGGAAGCGAGCTGGCTGAGCATCACGGATCCCACCTGGGGCGATCGCTTCATGCCCTTGCTGCAACTGGTGATGGGATGGATGCTCATGGTGGTGGCTTTGCCCGTTGAACATCAGCCCCTACCGATCATCATCCTGTCTAGCGTGCTGATGCTTCTCGTCTTTAGCGTCATCGTTTGGCGCTGTTGGCAACCGGCGATCGCCCTCCGACAATCGGCCCGCCGCCACCCGGCGATTACGCTACTAGCTGGGTTCACGCTCTGTATGGTGCTGGAATTTTTGGCCATTGTCTATGGGCTGGGCAAGGACTTGACCCTCGCGCCCCGCTACAGCTTTGTCTACTATCCCGGCTGTTGCCTCTTGCTGGGTGCCCTGCTCACCCTGCCCGAACCCTGGAAAATCCAGCGGCGATCGCTTCTCTGGGGTATAGGTCTCGTTGGCGTCATCAGCAGCCTGTTTGTTAGCTACGGTCTTGCTTTCCAAAAACCCTATTATCCCGATCGCATGGCCCAAACCTTTGATGCCAGCCCCGATCGCACCCTAGCCCTCTTAACCGTCGATCAATCTTTCCAAGACGTAGCGCTGGGACTCAGCTTTGCCGTGGCGATCGATCGCCATGCTCCGCAGCTTCAAGCCTCCCCCACCTCAACCTCCATGCAACTGGGCTTCATCCATCGTCCTGCTGGCTACCGTCCTGTGTGGCGGCAACTGGCGGAGTTGGGCGGAAATGTACCGCGGCCCGCGAACCTGTGGACGGTTCTCACCCCGAATACCAACCCCAGTGGTTTACCGTCAACCCTTGACCTATCTAGCCCGGCGTCAGATGCACCACCTCCGCCCTGCCAGCAGGTGGAGGATCAGCGCTACCGCACTGGGCATCTCTACCAGCTTTATGAATGTCTACCCTAGCGATCGCCCCGAGCCGATGCCTAACTCGCGTACAATCAAACCAGGTACCGGGTGCCTGATGTCCTTACGTTTGAATGATGTCCCATGTCTGCGCTTGAACCAATCTACGAAGGCAAAGCCAAACTGCTCTATCGCACCGATGATCCAGAGGTGCTGCTGACCCGCTTCAAGGACGACGCTACGGCCTTTAATGCCCAGAAGCGCGGGCAGATTGTTGGCAAAGGGGCGATCAACTGCGAAATTTCTAGCTATCTTTTCCAGGTTCTAGAGCAAAGCGGCATTCCTACCCACTTTATCGACTGCCCTAGCGCCACCGAGATGCGCGTCCGGGCGGTCACTATTCTGCCCATTGAGGTGGTGGTGCGCAATATCGCTGCCGGAAGCCTGTGCAAACAAACCGGCATTGCCTTGGGCACCGTCTTGCCCCAGCCCTTAGTGGAGTTTTATTACAAAAATGATGCTTTAGGCGATCCCTTGCTCACCCGCGATCGCCTCTTGCTGATGGAGCTAGCTACGCCGGAACAGCTTGAAACCCTTCAGACCCAAGCCTTGCAGATCAATCAACGGCTGATCGACTTCTTCCAAAGCTGCGGCATTACCCTGGTAGACTTCAAGCTAGAGTTTGGGGTTGATGGTCATCAACGGGTGATTTTAGCTGACGAAATTAGCCCGGATACCTGTCGATTATGGAACCAGGCCACCGATGATCCTAACCAACGGGTGATGGACAAAGACCGCTTCCGCCAAGATCTGGGCCAGGTTGAGGATGCCTATCAACAGGTCTTGGAACGGATCAAAGGAAACCGCGTCTAAGGTATCAAGCTAGCACGAACAACGGTGCTGTTCGCCGTCTCCCACGGTCAGCATCAAGACCGGGGTGCTCATCTAGGGGCCTAGGGCCTCAAGTGCGAGCATCAATTTCCTGCTTAGGGAAAAACCTGTGGCTTGATCGAGTAAGCCATTGGTTCGGCTTGAAATTGACATGTTGGGAATGGGTAACAATGCTGTAAAATCTTTGCGTTTACCAATTGTGATCATTAGATGTAACTCTGCTCATGGCAGAGCTGTCGATGGTGGTCTGCACTGCAGCCTCACCGGCCTCATCCAGCGATCGCCCATTGGGATTGGTAGCGCTAGTTCTGCCTCTGGCAGACCGTGGTGTGTGGACAAGCAATAGAAACTCAACTATGCAATTTTCTCCTGTCTTACTGGCAGTTTTAACGGTTTCGACGACTCTGGGCCTGGCCACCGCTGCCACTGCTGCTCCAGAGAGCGCTACCCTTGAAGCTAATGAAACTCGTCAAGCTCACTCCTCAGGCGCATCTGGGACGCTATTTAGTCCTGTTGGGGCTGGACAACGCGATCGCCTCCCAGCTATCCCCAGCCCAGAACTCAGCCCAGAACTCAGCCCAGAGCACATCGTCGATGAGGACGTGGCGTCTTCACCGTTGCTCGACATAGCAGCCGCAGAACCGGTACCTATGTCCCTGGAGCCAGCGTCTCCTGCACCCGCAGCGATCGCCCAAGTGGGCCCCGCAGAAGATGATGCTCCCGACGCTCTAGAATTTGAGATCACCCCTTCCCCCACCCTTGATTTAGACTTGACGCCGCCTAGCAGCGCGCCCAGTCCGGCACCGCCGCCGCCCACCAGCAGCCCTGGGAACGATGAAGAGACTCGGGTCTTGGTGGCTGAAGTTGTCGTTGTTGGAGCTGAGGGTGACCTAGAAAATGAAGTCTACCGGGTGATTAGCACCCAAGCAGGACGGACGGCTACCCGCGCTCAGTTGCAAAATGACATCAACGCCATTTTTGAAACCGGATGGTTTTCCAATGTGCGGGCCGTGCCATCGGATACTCCTCTTGGCGTACGGGTGACCTATGAGGTGACCCCCAACCCGGTCTTGCGCTCCGTTCAGGTTCCCAATACCCAAGTTCTGCCGCCCGGCAAGGTGGATGAGATCTTTGGCGATCAGTATGGGGTAACCTTAAACCTGCGCCGTTTGGACGGTGGTATTCGCAGGCTCAACGAATGGTATCAATCCGAAGGCTACATTCTGGCCCAGGTCGTCGATGCTCCGGAGGTCGGGGCCGATGGTGTGGTTACCCTAGACGTTGCTGAAGGGGTGATTGAAGACATCCAGGTGCTGTTCATCGACGAAGCTGGTCAAACCGTTGATGACGACGGTGAGCCCATTCGTGGCAGAACCCGCGAATTCATTGTGACCCGAGAGCTGCAGGCCCAGCCTGGGGATGTTTTTAACCAAAACCAAATCTCTCAGGATCTCCAGCGCGTCTTTAACCTGGGGCTTTTTGATGATGTGCGCCTAGCCCTAGCTCCCGGTGAGGATCCGCGCAACGTGAATGTTGTCGTTAGCCTAGTAGAAGGCAATACCGGCTCCCTTGCAGCAGGTTTAGGCTTCAGCGGATCGACGGGTATCTTTGGTACCGTTAGCTATCAGCAACGTAACCTCGGCGGCAACAACCAGCGTTTGGGTGCGGAGGTGCAGGTTGGAGAACGGGGCTTCTTGTTTGATGTGAACTTCACCGATCCATGGATTGGCGGCGATCCCTATCAAACCTCTTACTCGGTTAATTTGTTTAACCGCCGTTCGATTTCCCTCGTCTTTGACGGTGGCGACCCTGAAGTTCGCTTGCCTGATAGCGATAACCCTAACGATATTGAATCAGGCGATCGCCCTCGCATTGACCGTCTTGGGGCCGGGGTGAACTTTACCCGCCCCTTGGATGAATGGCTGGGCTGGCAAAACTGGCGAGGTTCCCTGGGCTTTGAGGCGCAGCGCGTCTCGGTTCGAGATTCTAATGGCAACATCAGCCCGGTGGATGCGCTCGGCAACCAACTGAGCTTTGATGATGATGGTACCGATAACCTGTTCATCCTGCAGCTTGGTTTGGTGAACGACCAGCGCAACAACCCCCTGCAGCCCACCAGCGGCTCA
Organism: Leptolyngbya sp. DLM2.Bin15; assembly: GCA_007694125.1. Taxonomy (GTDB): domain Bacteria; phylum Cyanobacteriota; class Cyanobacteriia; order RECH01; family RECH01; genus RECH01. The sequence continues at coordinate 7,878 of RECH01000283.1, read as the reverse complement.
GTTCTGCGGTTTGGGACGGAACAAACTGTGCCCATTGGTAGTGGCAATATTTTGTTCAACCGTCTCCGGGCCAGCTACAGCCGCTATTTCCCAGTGAACTTCACGAGCTTTAGTGAAGGGCCCGAAACCCTGGCGTTTAACGTCCAGGTGGGTACGATTTTCGGTGATCTACCGCCCTACGAGGCCTTTTCCATTGGCGGTACTGATTCCGTGCGTGGGTATGGATCTGGTGAAGTGGGTAGTGGTCGTAGTTTTCTCCAAGCCACGGCAGAATATCGCTTCCCGGTCTTCTCGATTATTGGTGGAGCCCTATTTGCAGATTTTGGTACTGACCTTGGCTCGGCGAATAATGTGCCAGGAGAACCCTCCAATGTGCGGAATAAGCCTGGTACAGGGTTTGGCATCGGGGCTGGGATTCGTGTCCAGTCTCCCCTAGGCCCCATTCGCATCGACTACGGTGTGAATGATGATGGAGAAAGCCGCTTCCACTTTGGTATTGGAGAGCGATTCTAATGCCAGAGGAGCCGCCGGTAGAGATCGGTCTAGGGAACACTCATCCCTTAACGGGAGGCCTAGGATCGCCTTGGCAACATACCCTCGCCACTGCGGTGGAGCAATCGGGGGTGGGCTTGCATTCGGGGATCCATACAACCGTGCGGCTCTGCCCAGCCTCGGTTCACCAGGGACGCTTTTTTGTGCGGGTTGATCTACCAGGACAGCCGGTGATTCCCGCCCGAGTGAGCGCCCTGCATGAAACCCAGCTCTCAACCGAATTGGCGATCGCTGCTGCTACGGTTAGAACGGTGGAGCATTTGCTGGCCGCCCTGGCTGGTCTGGGGGTTGATAACGTCCGCATTGAAATCAATGGGCCGGAAGTGCCGCTGCTGGATGGGTCGGCCCGTTTGTGGGTGGAGGCGATCGCTCAGGCCGGTCTAGCCTGTCAATCGGCTGCGCGATCCTGCTATGAGCTAGACGCTCCTCTCTGGGTGCAGGATGGTGATGCTTTTGTGGTGGGGATGCCAGCGTCTGAACTGCGGTTCACCTATGGTATCGACTTTGACCTAGAGGCGATCGGTAATCAATGGCAAAGCTGGAGTCCTAGTCAAATGCCCTTCCAGAGCGCGATCGCTCCGGCTAGAACCTTTGGCCTGGCCGATCAAATTGAACAACTTCAGCGGGCCGGCCTCATCAAGGGTGGTAGCCTAGACAATGCCCTCGTCTGTGGAACCCAGGGATGGATCAACCCACCCTTACGCTTTTCAAATGAGCCAGTGCGCCATAAGCTTTTAGACTTAGTAGGAGATATTAGCCTTGTTGGGCTATTCCCCCAGGCTCACATCACCGCCTACAAAGCTAGTCATCGGCTACACACCGCGTTTGCCCACCAGTTGTCTAGCCGGATCGACCAGCAGTCTAAATGCACCATGGACGGATGATAGGCAGTTTGAGGGTTCCTTCCTGTACTGTTGTGTTCGATGCCTTTTTTAAAAACTAGCCCATGTCTACACTGACTGACCTACAGACCTCGACCGATCATCTGGATCCAGCCTTGGATTCAGCCGAGCCGGACGTTCCAGCTCCTTCCACCAGCCTCAGCCTAGAAGAGATCCATCAGCTTCTGCCCCATCGCTACCCATTTGCGCTGGTTGATCGTATCGTTAGCTACATTCCTGGAACCTCGGCCATCGGTATTAAAAACGTCACGTTTAATGAACCTCATTTCCAGGGACATTTTCCAGGACGGCCGATCATGCCCGGCGTATTAATTGTGGAGGCCATGGCCCAGGTGGGTGGCATTGTTCTCACCCAGATTCCTGACTGCCCCGAAGGACTGTTTATGTTTGCAGGCATTGACAAAGTTCGCTTCCGGCGACCCGTGGTGCCGGGAGATCAACTGGTGATGACGGTTGAGCTCATCTGCGTGCGGCGGCGACGCTTTGGCAAAATGCAGGGACGGGCAGAAGTCGATGGGCAGCTTGTTGCAGAAGGAGAATTAATGTTTTCCATAGTGGATTAAGCTGGATGCAGGTCAATGCCTGCCAGATCATCCCGGGCTGGCGATCGCGTTTTTGTACTATCTATAATTTTTTTAATGGCTATGGTCAGCTCCAGCGGTTTACCCGGTGCTGAAACGATGAGCCACTGGAGAGGTTCCTTGACTACCCTGATTCATCCTACTGCTGTGATCCACGCTGAGGCGAACCTACACCCAACGGTGAAGGTCGGGGCCTATGCGGTGATTGGCGAAGGTGTCAAGGTTGGGGAAGGAACCAGCATCGGGGCCCATGTTGTCCTCGATGGCTGGACTGAAATTGGTGCCCGTAACCAAATCTATCCAGGCGTGGTCATCGGTCTCGAACCCCAAGATCTCAAATATGACGGCTCGGCAACCCTGGTCAAGATTGGTGATGACAACTGCATCCGCGAGTATGTCACCATCAACCGAGCCACGGGATCGGGAGAAGCCACTATTCTCGGCAACCGTAATCTACTCATGGCCTATGTGCATGTGGGGCATAACTGCGCCATTGGCGATCGCGTGATTATTGCCAACGGGGTAGCGCTAGCGGGGCATGTGCATATTGAGTCCCAGGCGCGGATCAGCGGTGTGTTGGGGGTGCATCAGTTTGTCCATATTGGGCGACTGGCGATGGTGGGAGGCATGAGTCGGATTGATCGGGATGTGCCGCCTTATACGTTGGTGGAGGGTAACCCATCGCGGGTGCGATCGCTCAACCAAGTTGGCTTGAAACGGGCTGGTCTGAGTGATTTACAAGACGGGGAAGTGCTGCGATCGCTGAAGCAGGCATTCCGCTTGATTTATCGATCGGGTCTGTCGTTGGATGAAGCCATTTCCAAGATGGAGCAACTGCCCCACAATCCCCACCTCCAGCACTTCACCCACTTTATTAGCCAGTCGCGCCTATCCCAGCGACGGGGACTCATTCCTGGTGTGCGCCGCACCCGTCGGGAGATTGAAGGCTGATGGGATTGCAGGATGCCGGTGAGCCATCTCGACCTATCCGCATCTTTCTTAGCACCGGTGAAGTGTCGGGTGATTTGCAGGGAGCGCGCTTAGTCCGGGCGTTGCTGCGCCAGGCAGAGGCGATCAACCAGCCGCTAGAGATCCTGGCCCTGGGAGGCGATCGCATGGCCGCCGCTGGGGCAACGTTGATTGAGCATACTAGTGCCATCGGCTCTGTAGGCATCTTAGAAGCGATCCCGTTTCTCTTCTCGGGTCTAAAGATCCAGCAACGCGTACGAGCCCAGCTAACGGCCACGCCTCCGGACGTGGTGGTCTTGATTGATTATTTTGGCGTCAACCTAGGGGTGGGGCGTTCTGTGCAGCAGCATTTTCCCCAGGTGCCCATCCTCTACTACATTGCTCCCCAGGAATGGGTTTGGTCGCTCAGCCCTCGTAATACCCAACGCATTATTAGCCTCTGCGATCGCATCCTTGCCATTTTCAAAGCCGAAGCCGATTACTACCAACACCATGGCGCAGACGTGGACTGGGTGGGTCATCCCCTGATCGACTGGGCATCCGAAGCACCCACCCGGGCCGAGGCCCGGCAGCGTTTGGGGATATCTGTAGATCAGCCAGCGATCGCCCTACTGCCCGCCTCCCGTCGCCAAGAAATGCGATACCTCCTGCCGGTGATGTTTGCCGCTGCCCGCCGCATCCAAGACCAAGTACCCGATGTGCGCTTTTGGATACCCGCCTCCCTAGCCGCCTATCGCCCGGCCCTGGAACAGGCGGTGCAAACCTATGGCCTCCACGCTACGGTTTTGGACGGCCAAGCCCACGAGGCGATCGCCGCTGCGGATGTGGTCATCGGCAAATCCGGCACCGTTAACCTAGAAACGGCCCTGATGAACGTGCCCCAAGTGGTGCTCTATCGCGTCCATCCGCTCACCGCCTGGATTGCCCGCCACCTGCTGCATTTTTCCATTCCCTTCATGTCGCCCACGAATCTGGCGGTGATGAAACCCGTGGTGCCAGAATTTCTACAAGACGCCGCCACGCCCCAAGCGATCGCCCAAGCCACCCTAGACCTCCTGCTCAACCCCGAACGGCAGCAGCAGATGCAAGCGGGCTACGACCAGGTGCGCCAAGCCCTAGGGCAACCCGGCGTCAGCGATCGCGTCGCCCAAGCCATTTTCAGTCAAGTGACATCCTAGGCGCTTAGACTTTTCTGCAGGACAGCCGCCAGGCGATCGCTCTCCTCCCAGGTCAACCCATGAGGGGTCACCGTTTCAGTGTTTAACATGGCCACCAAAGGGTCAGGAGACGGTACAGATGAGAGGATCACCAACGGGCGATCGCTCTGCACCTCGGATGAGCGATACAAATCTACCGAACGCAGCTCAAGCTGAAATGCTCCTGCCTGGAAGTGGGGATTGAGCGCGCCGTCATACTCAAACTTGCTGAGCATCAGTTGGATGGCGCAGATATGACGGGGATCGAGGGCTGGCGCATTGGGCACCGTCTTGGCCCGAAAAATTGGAATCAACTCCTCAAACGGGATACGCACCGTCATCCAATCATCGGCGCGGGTATCAAAGGAATAGCAATAGGCCACGCTATCCCAGGTATCCGTCATGCGCAGCATAAACTTATAGCGCTGCCCATCGCCCCGCAGCCGCAGCCGCACTCCAGCATGGCCTGAAAAATCCAGCGGTGGCGTAAAGTTGCGGGTGCGAATGGACGCAAAGCCGCCGGAATTGGCCGTAGATACCGTGCCGGCAAAGACCGCCGACGTGCCCACCAAGCGAATGCCGCTCTGACTGACACCGCCCATGACCACATCATCCAGCGCCCCCCAGATGTCTTGCACCGAGGGGCTAGGATGACTGAAATCAAACACGGTGGTCAACGCCTCTGGACTCGACGACAGGTGGGCGATCGCCTGGGTTAAACCCTGCCAAGCCGGATCCGCCTGCACCGCATCCACCGTCGTCGCAGCACTGCCATAGACCCAACCCTGGCCATCGGCCAAGATGTTGGCCAACAGCTTAGGATCCGTCCACTGGGTCTCAATCCAGTCCACCTGATCCGCCAGATCGCCCCAGGTCACCCGCTGGGTGGCTGCATCCGCCACTAGCGATCGCAGCCGATAGCCCGCATCCAGCAACGGCTGTCCCACCGATGGCGGCACATTGCCTAGGAGTACCACCGTGTTGGGCAAAGCGTTGGAGGCTGACGAAAAAGCGATCGCTGTCGGTGAGAGGGTGGGATTGGGGCGACTGTCGAACATAGATTGAAACCAATCAAAACTGCTGAGGATCGGCACCACCCCGTAGTATGAAAGGGTTTTCACAAAGCGACCCAGATCCCATTGTGACTGTCCCATAAGCACCTCCATGTCCAGGGTTGACCTATCTCTAGTCTAGGAGGATTTGCAAAAGCTGACCGTTGAGAAGGCTGCTAAGACTCGGCGGCATACATTGATCAACGAGAAACAAGGGGCCTAGGCCCCTTGCCTAAACTGCCCAGGGGTAGATAGATTGCCGCTAAGGTGCCTAGATTGAACCGCGCCAGCTCATGGTTTGTTCCGCCGATCGCCCCCCGAGGGAACGAATCGCCTTTAGTTCAATCTCCACCCTGATCCCCGACTGGCGATAGCGAGCATCGATGGGCAACTGTCCTAAATCAATGGAAAAGCGGTTGAAATTTTGGGTGACCCACGCCGCCGGGATCTCTCCCTCATAGCGCGTGCTAAAACGGCCGCGATCGCCAAACCGATCCTCCGTTGAGCGGTAGCGGAGTTCAAACCGCGTTGCCACCACATCAGACTTGGCCGCCAGATCCACCACACTCAACTGCAGATCCGCACCACTGCCTGAGAACTCACCCACCGCTAGTTGAGTTGCTTCACTGCGCAGCACCAGTTCTGACACCGTATAGGTTGCCACCGATTCCTCATACTCTAGATCGCCGACCAGCCACACATCTTCCGGCACCGTCACCTGCACCGATTGATTCTCCAAGAGCTCAAGGCCCAGCGACTCGTTGGCCACCTCCGAGAGCGATCGCTGCGCTGCCCAGTTGAGCTGCACCGTTTGCTCCGCCCGTTCCACAAACTCGCGATACTCATCGGCCACGATCGATCCACTGGCCAGCAGCGTCGAGGCTCCCCGCCGAATTGCCCAAATATTGCGAGATAGAGAGACCGGCTGTTGCTGGAAGCGAGCCAGGCTGAAGGTGATGCTAGGGTTATCCGGTGCCAAGGGTTCCGCCTGCTGCACCAGCGTCAACCGTCCCATCTGCCCTGGCTGACCATCACGACCCGATTGCCCATTACGGCCATCGGCACCATCCCAGCAGCGATAGCGCTCCGTTCGACAGCTACGATTTGCGCTGCCTGGCGCGCCCGTGCACACCTCTTCCTCCCAGGAGGATCGCTCACAGCGACAGCCCGCTGCTCCATAGCCCGGTCGTCCGCCTCGCCCGGCGCGCCCCCCTGCCGCAATCACCGAGAGCGATCGCAACTGGGCTGGATCCGTGTAATACACCGTCACCGATCCACCACTGCCGCCATTGCCGCCCTGGCCACCATCACCACCATCGCCACCATTGGCCGCCCGCACATCATTGCGTTCGCGGGGCTGCCGACCGCAGAACGCCGATCGCCCATTGCCGCCATCATCCCCATCTCCGCCATCGGTGCCGGATAGATTGAGGTTGACCGGATTGCCGTCTAACACCAGGGTACGACTTTGACCATCCTGCCCCGATCGCCCCTCCCGGCCCCGAAATCCACTCGTGCCATCGGTGCCATAGCGGCGCGCATTGCTCGATTGCCCATAGGTTTGGGCTAGGCATACTTCTTGAGCGATCGCTGGAATGCTAAGAATGCCAAGCACCGCCACACCGCAGCCTACAACAAGGTTTCGAATTCGCCCCATAGTCTTTCTTGATCTCCACACAACTCAGAGGATGCCCTAGGATACAAGATACGTCTCTAAAGTTCAGCATAATGACGCAGATGAACCCCGTAGGTATCCCTAGAGAGTGGAGACGGACGAACACATCGGTGGGTTTCTAGGTAGATGTCACGAATTCTAAATATTGCCGACTCAAGTCCTTCACCGCTAGCTCATAGAGCTGCCGACCATGATCAGGGGTAGCCAGGGCCGGATTGGAGCCCATGCGTCCATCCGGATAACAACGACGAAACTCCGCAGCGCTGTAGATAGGATAACCAGAAGGAACGTTCGGATCAAGATAAGCTGTTTTGATCGAATCTGGATAAACATACTGGGTCAGCGCCACTTCACTGGGCGTGGCATGGGAACCTTCTTCGCTACCGTAGAGTTCCTTAGCTAGCCGATACACCGAACCACACATATACCAATTGGCTACCTGGCACTGAACGCGATCGCCCCCTGGAATGGGTAAATCGCTCAACACCGCATAGCTTTCCGAAAAGGCCGCCTTCAGCGTGGCCACATTACCGCCGTGACCATTGATGAAAAAGAATTGGCGAAAACCGGCCTTGGTCAAGCTCACCAAATAATCACGAATCACCAAGATCAAGGTACTGGGGCGCAGGCTAATGCTGCCGGGAAAGGCCGTATGGTGCAGCGCCATGCCCACATTAATCGTCGGCCCCACCAATGCCTGAGTTGCATCACCCACGCCATGGGCGATCGCTTCTGCACAAATGGCATCGGTGCCAATCAACCCCGTCGGGCCGTGCTGTTCTGTGGAGCCAATGGGCAGAATTAAACCCTGGGAACGGGTTAGATAGTCGTCAACTTCGGGCCAAGTGCTAAGGTGCAGGAGCATAGTGATATCGGGTAAAGAGCCAACAGTCTCTACCTTAGCGCGAGGGCTGAGAGAGATGTTGGTTTGTCGTCACCTATGGGGATAGA
>RECH01000064.1 GCA_007694125.1 Leptolyngbya sp. DLM2.Bin15 | reverse complement strand
GCCAAAGATGGCAGGTTCTACCTGGCTCCAGTCCTTTGCCGCCGCCGCATACAGCACCTCTAGCTGTTCCTTGGGGAGGGCGATCGCACTGGCATTCTCAAAGAAACTGCCATTAAACTTCAAGATGCGCTCAAACCCAAAGCTGCCCCCGGTGTTCATCGTTTCCCAGAGCTGTTCGATTTCGGGCTTAAAGGTCGCAGGGTTCGCAATCCAGCGATCGCGCAACGCCTTGGTAAACACCTCCCCCTTCAGCAGCTCCACATCTTCGGCAAACATCGTAAAAATGCACCGCATCAAAAAATTAGCGGTTTCTTGGGGATCGTGCCCCTGTTCCTCAATCCAACGAGTGAGCTTCGCCAACTCTGCCGCCACCTCCCGCGTCACCCTAGCACGGAGCTTTTCGGGGTTCAGCGCCTGCGGGTCAGTGAAAATTTTGACAAAGCGATCAAACACCCCCGGCTGCTTCAAATCCGCCAGGTTCACCCGCTGCCTTGCACCGTAGCTGCCATATTCCCCACTAAAACCCTCCCACATTTCAAAATGAGAGCCAATATCGCAGGTGATCAAAAACGGCGGCATCGCCCCCAACATGCGGTTATAGGCATAGGACTTCGCCTGGTTGAACGCCTTCTGCATATTGTCGTAGTAGACCTTCGTGCCCCGCTTGCCATGCCCCTTGCCCGACTCACTGCTCCCCTGCTTCGCCTCAACCAGGAAACAGCCTTCCTTGTAGAAATCGGCAAAGCGGGTCGATTCTGCCTTGTCGCTGCTAAAAAACTTGATGTCCTTATCAAAACAGTATGGATCGCCCGATACACTACCCTTCGGCGGCGGCCCCTCAACACCGAGAGCAACGCAAAGATCGCCAAAGAAGGTTTGGTAATTAGCCCGCTCATTCCCTTCTGAGCTTTGCCATTTTTCAATAAAGGCCTGAATCCGTTGGACGTCGTTGGGGTTCATGCGATCGCTGTGAGCAATGTATACCTTGATATCACCAGGCGTTGAGCCACAAAGCCCACTCAGATGATAGCTTTACTCTAAAACCATAGCGACAGATTCCGGAAGCTGCAAGGTTTTGACCTAAAAGCAGCTATAAAATTCAGAACGATAGAATAACGCTGCAAACGAAGCAGTCCTGATTGGGAGAGTTCGATCAGTTGCTTACTCAACACATTCTCTAATCATCCAGAACAATAGGGTCATCTGCACAGATACCATAGAACCGCTCTAGCGATCGCCCTGTGACCGTTGGCGATGAAACAAGCTGATAAATAACCATCACGTCCACATCTTGTTCTATTATTCCAACAGGAATATCGAGATGGAGAATACCATCTTGACCCACACGCTGACGTACCTTAATACGTTCCATCGTTGCTACCTCCATACTTACAGACTACTATCCTCACCCAAGTCTTGCAAAACTCCCTGCTGTTTGACTATAGCTGCAATCATACTGTCAATTAACCGACGAGGTTGACCACCTCAAAAAACGGGCTGACTTTGACGAGTAGTGCTCTCAGATTTTTATGCGGCACAAGGCTATCATTGTGCAAACGCCCCAAAATGATGCCCGGATGCCGTTTTTGTTTCTCTGCAAACTGTTCGATCGCCTTTCGAGAAAACCGAGGTTGATGCTGGGCAACAAACCCTTGGAGAGCGATCGGGTCAATCAGCCAGTTCGCAGCCAATTGGTTTGCCTCCGCCTCCTCATCATTCACCGCAAGATTCCCCAGATCATCCAGATAACTACCCTGGTGCCCGGCTACGATATGCCCCAGCTCATGCATCAGCGTGAACCAGAACGAATCAATGCGGTTATATCGCAACGTCAGCGCAACCACAGGATGACTACCGAGATAGAACGCCGCACCATCTAGATAGGTTTTACTCAGGTGAGACACAACCACAAAATGAACGCCCAAGGATAGGAGTAAATCAGGAACATGCCGCACATCCTCTGGTTTCTCAGCAAAGTCCAGAATCTTAGGAATTGCAGCCTGTAATTGGTCTCGATCAAACCCAGCAACTTTTTGCTGTTTCGCCAGGTTCTCCACCCGCTTTGCCCATGCTAATTGAGCAATACTTTCTGGATTACGCTCTTGAGAACAGCGAAAATTGATGGTTAGACGAGGTTGTTCATCGATCGAGGCGATGTCGAAAAAATCACAGACTCTCTCTTCCAACTCTTCAATCGAATCCGTTGCTTGAATCCATCCCCGTTTCATCAACTCCGACATGGGAGCAAGACTATAGAGCTGGCTTTTACGGGCAATAGTATGCCCCTGCCCCTCCTTCTTAGCGAGATGTAAGCGATAATTCGTTTCTAGATTTGTCCAAAATTCAGCAGATGTCCCAAATGCCTCTGCCAGTTCTAGAGCAGTTTCAGGCGTGATTTGCTTCTTGGCCTGAATAATTTCGTTGATCGCTTGAATCGGTCGCCCTGTAATCTCTGCCAGATCTTTCTGCGTCCATCCACGGGCTTCTAACTCACGCATCAAAATCCGTCCCGGTGGTGGCACCCTGGCGGGTAATAACTGTTGGCTCATGGCTACCTCTCTCCTTCCTCTCCCATCAGTGATAGTCTTCGATATCGATGATCTGGAGGTATGAACCTTCCTCGTCTGCTTCTAGCGTGACAATTAGTCTCCATTGTTTGTTCAGCCGCAGCGATCGCTGTCCCTGCTTGCCACGTTGCCCAGATAGCTTCTCAAAGCGCAGCCCCTTATTGGCATAGAGATCCCGTTCATCCAGCGCAGCCTGAATCACCGCCATCACCTCAAAGAAATCATCAACACTGGGGTATTTATGAGCATTTTTCTCCTCTGTGTAGAGGGCTTCAAGTTTCTTGTCTCTGAATTGAAAACGCACCTCACCCCTCCAAACTAGCAAGGTTTACATCAAGAGTTCAGCCGTGGGGTGAATCACTGAATTCATGTTAACAGACTTCCGCTAAAATAGTACACATGATTGCTACTCCATCGCTCCCCATCGCCAAGCCCCTAATTACGCATGGGGTGACCCAAGTCTCTATCCGTTGCTTCATGACAGACCGAATCCCGAAAAACCATCTAAAGTAGAAGCACAGGCGATCGCAAGAGGAGTTTAGCTTATGTACGTTGTGATTGGAGGCGCTAGCATGATGGGGCTAGATCTAGCCACCACCCTATTGCAAATGGGTCATACCATCGCCATCGTGGATACCAATCCCCTTGCTTGCCAACATGCCCGCGAGAAAATTGGCGTCATGGCCTTTGAAGGCAGTGCTGTCAACACCACCGTGCTGATGGAAGCCGGTATCCGCAAAGCCGACGCCGTGATCGCATCCCTACAAGACGATGCCCTCAACCTGGCCATGGTCACCCTTTCCAAACATTATGGTGTCGCCCAGATTGTGGTGAGAATGCGCGATCGCGACTTTGCCGCCCCCTACCGCCTCGCCGGAGCCACCCATATCATCAGCACCACCGAGCTAGCGATCGCCCGCATCGTGAACGCTATCGAATATCCCCAAGTAGATGCCATGATGCACTTCGAGCAAGGACAGGTGGAAGTTCTGAAGCTATCGATTCCTCAGCAGTGCTACATCGTTGGGCGCAGCGTCGCAGAAGTCGCCCAAGATCCACGCTTCCCCTCCGGCTCCCTGATCATCGGCTACCAAGCCCACCCCCACGAAGACCTGATTATTCCCAATGGCAGCACCATCCTAGAAAATGGTTCCACCATCCTCGCGGTCACCAAACCCCACCTTGTGCGGCAAATGATTGAATTCATGGGGCTATGCACCCAGGACTGTGGCCCGAGCACCAGCATCATCCCCCAAGCGAGTCTCAACGGAGCTGTCTAGTCATCCTTGAGAGACAGAAGCTTTTCATTGAGCACCGTTAGATAGGGTTGAGCTAGTTCATCCGATAACAATCCCTTGCGAATAGCTTGGTTCACCGCTCCTTTTTCCGCTAGATATAAACGCCTCAGCAGACTGTCTAGGGGATTTTGGTCATCAACACCACTTTGCCCCACCATCCCACGGACATTGTATAGATCACGCAACTCGCGTTCAGAGCTAGCAATCTTAGCTTGATAGGTTGCGAATAATTCCTCATGCAGTGATTTAGGTAAACTGCCGGATTGCAGCAATTCGGACAGTTCCTGCTGGGCTGCTTTGGAGGCAATCAGGTTAAGCTGTAGAGACTCAATACGCTGCTTGGTAGGCGAAGGTTTCGAGAGGCGCAGCCGTTTCACCAGCCATGGTAAGCTCAGCCCTTGGCCCACCAAGGATACAAGTACAGTACTAAATACTAGGGTAATCACCTGCATCCGTTCGGGTAAGGTAAAGGGTAAGCTTAGGGCTAGGGCCATGGATAGCGATCCTTTCACATTCCCTGCAATCAAGACATGCTGCCAGCGTAGGGGCAGGGGGCGATCGAAGCGGCTCAGCAGAGCTAGGAGTGGATAGATGGAAAAGATGCGACCTAGCTGATAGGCTACGACCACAAACAGGGTTGATGGCAGGGCGTCGAGCAACAGCAGCGGGTTCACTTCAATACCCACCAGCAGGAAAATAAAGGTATTCACTCCAAAGCCAGCATATTCCCAGAAATTGGTGAGGGCGACTTTGGTGGAGGCAGAAGCTTGACGGAAGCCGAGGTTGCCAATCACCAGACCCGTGACCACGACAGCGATCGCACTCGATACCCCCAACAGTTGACCAATCTGAAACGTGCCAAGAGACACCGCCACCGTCAGTAAAATATGGCTGAGTGCATCATCGAGCTGACGGAAAATGCCCACGCAGAGATAGCCTAGCCCCCACCCCAGCGCCCCACCGCCGACAAAAGCAATCATCAGTTGTTCAACACCCTGACCCACCGTAAACGATCCTTGCAGGTGGATGGTGGTGATGATACCCAAGAGCACCAGGGCCATGCCGTCATTAAAGAGGCTTTCTCCTTCCACAATGGTGGCCAACCGTCCCGGCACCGACACCTCTCGAAAGGCTGCGATCACCGAGACTGTATCGGTAATCGTCAAAATGACGCCGATGGCACAGGCCGTAATCCAGGGTAGCCCCAGCCCTAGCTGGATCAAAGCCGCCGTCATCGCCGCTGCTAAGACGACCCCTGGGCCCGCTAGCAGGGCAATGGGTTTGATGGTGCTGCGCAGGCGACTGATGTCGGTATTGATGGCTGCCTCAAAAATCAGAATTGGCAGAAAGAGGTTCAAAATGACATCCGGATCCAGGCGAATCGAGGCGGGCAAGGCATCTTGGGTAATCGCCAACCCGGCCAAGACCAAGCCCACCACATAGGGAATCCGCAGCCGCCGGGTCACCAAGGCCACCGCCGTTGCCACCAGCAGCAAAATGATCAGCGCACTGACCCAGCCAGCAAACTCTCCCGATGATTCGGGCAGGGCTCGCTCTAAATTAGACGTCAGAAAGTAGCTCGTCACCATGATCCTCAACTAGAGATGCTTCATATCTCTTCATCATCCTAGGAGAGTTCTGAACAAACGGGGCAAGATTGGTGGCGATCGCTCCGATCATGAGAAGCTGGGCACCCTATGGACGGTAAAGATCACAGCTCGATACTGTCCTTGGAAACATACACCCACCCTCCTGCCACCAAAGCGCGATCGCTGCATAGAGCCAGACTGCCGTTGACAACTGTCCACCGGCTGCATAGCTTTTAGGTCTGGCTATGGCGCTCAACAAGCGGCTGACGTAGATGACGACTCCAGATCCTGCGATCGCCCTATCTTCCATGACCTTTTCTATCCCACCCATACCATGCCATACATGGGGCAGAGCCCTTTTACAATTAACCTCCTAGGTAACTAGATGAAGACCTGATGAAGATATAAGAATTCCATCAGAGTAAACACTTATCCTGCTAGGAGCTGAACCATAATAGAGCGATCGCCCCTAGGTATAGCTCATCCTTCCGGATCGGCTCATTGAGAAAACTACCCTATAGTTCGCTATGCTAGTTTTAGATAGGGATGCCCTACCACACCCAATCCTGTTTCTGTTAATTCTTGTGCCGTTCAATCATTGTTTTCTCATTCATTCATCCCTGCTATCCCTGTCAAACTATAGTATTAATGCCTAGGATTCATGCCTAAGTATCGACTCTAAACGTGTCATGGTTAA
>RECH01000269.1 GCA_007694125.1 Leptolyngbya sp. DLM2.Bin15 | reverse complement strand
GTACTAGGCCATGCCGCTCGGTCGCGAATCGGCTACGAAGGGGACAGGGCTGACCGTTGGCTAAATCGTCCAGAATGTTGCGGGAATGTTGCAGAAGCGTTTTTTGCGCAACAGCCTACGGTACTGTAATAAACAGTGCAATTTTTCAATTGCCAGCCATGGTTCACGACACTTAACCGTTATAGATACGTCTTTACATCTGGGTTTCACATGATTGCAAGTCCTCCCCGCACAGTTCGCATTGGTTCCCGCAAAAGCCAGCTTGCGCTGGTTCAGACCCATTGGGTGCGTGATCAGCTTCAACATCACTATCCCGATCGCCACTTTGATATCTCAACGATGAGCACCCAGGGCGACAAGATTCTAGACGTAGCCCTAGCCAAAATTGGTGATAAGGGTTTGTTCACCAAAGAGCTAGAAGTGGGAATGCTCAATGGGGATATTGACTTTGCCGTCCATTCCCTCAAGGACTTGCCCACCAACCTGCCGGGCGGCTTGATTCTCGGCTGTGTGACCGAGCGGGAAAATCCGGCGGATGCCTTGGTGGTGCATGAAAACCATAAGGATAAGCAACTGGACACCCTGCCCGAGGGGGCTGTGGTGGGTACGTCATCGCTACGACGCTTGGCCCAGTTGCGCTATCACTATCCGCACTTGGTTTTCAAAGATATTCGCGGCAACCTCAACACCCGTCTGCAAAAGCTGGATGACGGTGGCTATGATGCCATCATCCTAGCGGTGGCTGGGCTCGAACGTCTTGGCATGGGCGATCGCGTTCATCAAATCATCCCAGCGGAGATTTCCCTCCATGCGGTGGGTCAAGGAGCCTTGGGGATTGAATGCCGCAGCAATGATCCAGATATTTTGGCGCTGCTGACGGTGATCGAACATCGTCCTACGGCACTGCGCTGCTATGCGGAGCGGGCTTTCCTGCGGGAACTGGAAGGCGGCTGTCAGGTGCCTATTGGCGTGAATACGTCCTTCGATGGCGATACCCTAACCCTGACGGGCTTGGTGGCTAGTCTGGATGGCAAGCGGTTGGTGAAAGACACCCTATCTGCACCCTCAGCGGAGGCCGAATCCCTGGGCGTTCAGCTTGCTCAGAGCCTGAGAAATCAAGGTGCTCAGGACATCCTAGACGAAATCCTGGCTGAAATTCAGCGAGATGGCTAAGGGCTGAGCGATCGCTTGAGGGGTGGGTCATGCCTTGATCCACTCCTCAAGGTTACGTCAAGGGTTCGCTGGGGCGATCGCTCTCCGGGTGATGGGCATGACCATTGGATGATGGAGCCGTCACCAGTTGCTGAATCCACTGCTCCATCTGGGGTGTGAGGGTAATGGGTAGCTGCCCCGAGCGTACATGGAGGTCTCGCTGTGGGAAAGGAATTTCCACCTGGTGTTCTCGTAGCAGGGCTTCAATGGCGAAATAGAGATCGCTTTTGAGGCGAATTTGTTGACTCGGTTCGGCTGTCCACACCATCACCTCAAAGTTTAAGGAACTCTCGCCAAACCCCTTGAAAAATACCTGGGGGGGCGGTGTGGTTAACACCACTGGGTGACTGCGGGCTGCCTGGAGGAAGACGTCTCTCACGATCTCAATATCCGATCCGTAGGCAACTCCTACGGGTACGCGAATCCGTGAGACGGGGTTACCCAAACTCCAGTTAATCACCTCGTTTTCGAGGAACCGAGAATTCGGCACAATAATCGAGACTTGATCGAGGGTGCGAATCAGGGTGCTGCGGGCACCAATATGCTCGATGGTGCCTTGAAATGCGCCCACTTCCACAAAGTCGCCGACTTGAATGGGACGCTCAAACACCAGCACGAGCCCACTACCAAAGTTTTTGGCAATATCCTGAAGTCCAAAACCAATACCAATACCCAGGGAACTGGCCAGGATGGCCAGGGAACTGATATCGATTCCCCAAATCTGCATCAGGGCAAGGCTGCCAAAAAAGACCAGGCTGTAGCGCACAATAATAGCGATCGTGGCTTGGGCTCCCCGATTGACCCCGGTGACCACCAACACCCTTGCCCGAAAGAGATCGGTGACGGTTTTAGACAGAATAAACAGCACGGTCACCGACGTTAACAGCAGCAGCATGTCGAAGATCGAATAGTCGTTGCGCCCTAGGTCAATAGCCGGGGAGGTAAACGCCGACAGGAGACTTTGGCTGACAACATAGCTCCACTGCCTTGTCCAAGGAAATAACCGAGTGATGCTGAGCAGGCTGGCAGTCCATAGCCCCAGTCGTGCCGTCAGGGGCGGTAGGCTCAAGAGAGCGTCTAATAAACGATTGGGAGGGGGAGGGCTGTTATCCTCTGGCTTACTTTGATCGGCTTCATCGTCATCCCTATCCTCTGGGTCAGGCAAAAACTGGGATAGCAGGGCTGGCTGGGCATAACGCCGCCAACAGTACTGTAGCCCCCATTGGATGGCGGCCGTAAACCCTAAAATAATGACGGACAATAAGGCCGCCCAGCGCAAATAGGATAGCGATCGCTCTGAACGGGCCTGGTCTAATGCCGTTTCCAAGGTGGCTCGCCACTCTAGCGCTTGCTCGTGGGCACTGCGTCCAGGCGGTACATCGGCCCCGGTCACCGTCATTAGGTGTTGCTCATTGAGCATAATCGTAGGTGTCTTGGTTCGTTCACCTACCTCGATCTCGGGATAGCTGTTTAAGCTAATCGCTACTTCGAGCTTGCGGTTGATAGTCTGTGCCCGATAAGCAGCGCTAAATCCTCCTGAAGAGTTAACTTGAAATAAGACTCGTCCATCTAGCACAATGGGCTTCGATTCAGGCGGTGCATCAAGTTGGGCGATCGCCCCTGAGCTCATCCCAAGCACCAGACTAACCCCTAGGCTCACCAAACCCAACATGAAGTACCTGGAGATCCAGCGGATGCTCCAAGGGGAGGCGTGACGATTCATAAACGTTCCTAGTAGGGTCTAACGCAACAGTCCGGCATGATTTCTCCTTTCGGGAATGATCCCGTACCCGGAGGATAGCGCAAAATTAGGCGATCGCTCATGAGGAGTAATCTACAGTGCTTTTCAAGTCTGGTTGGGCTAAATCCGGCAATCGACCGCTCAAGCCAGTCATCAGCCGCAGGGACAGATGGCGCACCAGCCAGACCCGGTTCATGCCCCATAATCCTAGCCGCCGCAGCCGCCGTAGCCACCACCAATTGTTGGAAAAGAGGCGATCGAGCACATCTGTAAACATCAAGATGGCCATGGTTTCCAGCCGCCGCCAGCGTTCATACCGCTGCAGAATCCTCAGAGAACCAACATCCTGACCCCGCTGCTGGGCCTGGATGAGCACTTGGGCAAGGGCCGCTGCATCGCGAATGCCTAGGTTCATGCCCTGACCGCCTACGGGATGGCAGCAGTGGGCGGCATCCCCCACTAGAGCCAGGCGAGACTGCACGTAGCGATCGCTATACATGAGCTGCACGGGAAACAGTTGGCGATCGCTCACCATGGCCAGCTCACCCAGTTGCCCTTGATAGCGCCGCTGGAGTTCAGCGATAAACTCAGCTTCGGGAGCCTCTAGCCATTGCTGGGCCTGGCGATGGGGAGCTGTGAGCACGATCTGGCAGCGGTTGCCGGGCAGGGGCAGGGTGGCAAAGGGGCCGCTGGCCCAGAAATGTTCGCGGGCAATATTTTGATGGGATTCTTCGGGGCGCAGCACCACGGTAATGCAGGACTGCCAATATTTCCAGCCATGGGTTTGAATGCCTGCCTGCTGGCGAATGGGCGATCGCGCTCCGTCGGCGGCAATCACAAGACGGCTGGTGACTTGGCGGACGGTATCGTCGATGGCCACTGTGAGGGTGGCCTGCTGAGATTCGTAGTGCACCGACTGCACCGTAGCCGGGCAGAGCCAGTCTACTGTTGAGCATTGCTCTAAACGCTGGTGCAGCGCCCGCAGCAGCACGCCATGTTCTGCCACATAGCCAAGGTCTGGGGTACCCAAGTCATTGGGCTGTAGGTCTACCACCTCGGGATGCAGTTCTTCTGCTAGGCGAATCTGCTGAAACGTGGTGATCTGGGGCAGTACTTCATCCCAGATGCCTAGACGCTGAAAAATTCTGCCGGAGAGCAGGGTAATGGCATAGGCACGACGGTTGGCAAATCCGGCTTCCTTGGGGCGTGCTTCCATGAGGGCGATGCGGAGCCCCGAGTCTTTCAAGCTGCAGGCTAGGGTTAGCCCGACAATACCACCGCCCACAATGGTCACGTCATAGTCTACAGAACGGGAGGCGATCGCCTGAGGTGATTGGGCTGCCTGTGTTAACACCATGCCTGCATTACGTTGCAACAACAATTTGCAGCTAGAGCTTTGGATCTAGGTGTCGATCAAGGGAAGCCATCAGGGTTGATGCTAGCTTGACGTTACGCCACGGGATCACTGCTATATCTCTAGCTCCATCTATCTATTGTGACGCGATCGCTCGCTGGCATCAAGCCGGGACCTGTTAACCCATACTCAGGGCCATCAAATCCTCGGCCATATCAAAATTGGCCGTCACCGTTTGCACATCATCCAAGTCTTCCAGGGCATCCATCAGCTTTAGGAGCGATCGCGCCTGATCCGGATCCGCCACCTCTAGGGTATTTTCGGGAATCCAGCGCAGTTCTGCATCGCTGATGTCATAGCCCCGTTCTTGTAACGTTTGGTTCAGGGTCTCCAAGCCTGCAGCATCGGTCAACACCTCTGCCCCCGGCGTTTCATCTACTTCCATGAGTTCATAGGACTCGGCCCCACCTTCTAACGACGCCTCCAACAGCGCATCTTCATCGGTGATGTTGCGCAAGGACACCACGCCTTTCTGGGCAAACATCCAGCTCACACAGCCCGTTTCCCCCAGGTTGCCGCCATTTTTGCTAAACGCCGATCGCAGATCCGCCGCCGTGCGGTTGCGGTTGTCGGTCAGCGCCTCGATCAACACCGCAACGCCGCCTGGCCCATAGCCCTCATAGCGAATATCTTCCAGCTCGTTGGCCGAGCCTAGGGTGCCAGCTCCCTTAGCGATCGCCCGTTCAATATTGTCATTGGGAATGCCCGCTGCTTTGGCCTTTTCAATCGCCGTGCGCAGTTGAAAATTGCCCTCCGGATCGGGGATGCCGTTGCGGGCTGCCACAATAATGGCTCGGGATATTCGGGCAAAGGTCTTGCCCTTGACCGCATCCACCCGTGCTTTTTGGCGCTTGATATTCGCCCACTTACTATGTCCTGCCATCGGTTCTTCTATGCTTCGATCGTGACTATGCAGCCAGGTGCACCACCTGTCCACTCCTCAGCATAGCGAAAGACGTTTCCCAGTAACCCGCGAATGTAACCGGCGATCGCCTGTTGATCCTAACGTTGTGGAACTTTAGCCCCCAGACCAAGTCAAGGGTAATGAGACTGCGGTGGCGGCTGATCTCTATCGATACGGAGTTTGTCTCTAGGAACCCGACACGATGGTGTTCTAGACCAAAGCCACGATGAGCCCTACCCTCCATCCTCGTGAAGCCTAAGGGATATCGATCCTGACTCTGGCGAAAGCGACCAAGTTTGAATGCCCCTAGCAGATGAAAGCCAACGGTGGCTTGCAGTGTATCTATGTTCTTGCATTTAATCGGAGACCCATTATGTTGTCAAAACAGTTCAGATCGAAAACGGCCGCACTGGTAGCCTTGGGCATGGCATCTGCAGCGATCGCCCCCTTCTCCATGGCTCATCGGGTCTTGGCATCGGAAGCGCATGTGCAGCCGTTCCAAACCGCTCAATTGTTTGGGCAACCCGCTGCTGTGGTGGTGCCTGCCGGTACGATTATTCCCGTGGCTTACACCGAAGCAGAGCGGATTGTCATCACCCCGGATGAAACCTATCCCGTGACCTTAGTGACGACCATGGATGTGTTCTCCCCGGCTGGCACCTTGGTGATTCCTGCCGGTAGCCAGATTGAAGGTGAGCTGCTTCCAGTGGAAGAAGGCACCCAGTTTGTTGCTAGCGAAGTGGTTTTTGCGAACGGCACCCGTCGCGACATCGTGGCATCCTCGGATCCGATTACCGAAACTCAGATCATCTCAGAGCGCAGCAACCCTGATATTTTGCGAGGAGCTGCCATTGGAGCTGCCGCCGCCGCTGTAATTTCTGAGGTCTTTGGTTCTATCGACTTCCTAGAAGTTTTGGCTGGCGCTGGACTAGGTGCCTTGGCTGCCATTCTGATTGGCGGTCGCAATCGTGAAGTGGAAGTGGTGGTGATTGAACCTGAAGAAGACCTCGACGTGGTTCTCGATGCAGATTTCGTTCTGTAGTCTCCCAGGCTCACGATTGACTTATAGGTAACCAGAAAGGGGCGAACACCGTTCGCCCCTTTTCTGTGGGAATCCTTACACCCCGATGGGTAGGGGCATGGCTCCAAAGAATGTCTCAAGCTCAAGACCCGCCGCTGCCTGCAGGAGCGCTGAGCGATCGCTGGGATCCGGCAGGTAGGGCAAACAGCCTAGAATCGGTGTCTGGGTGAGCGATCGCAGCCAGGTTGGTGAGAGCCAGTCGTCCAGATGGTCGGCAGAATCAGGCTGGCAACAGTTGAGCACCAGGCCTTTAAGATGCACCTTTGCCTGTCGGGCTAGGGCTACATGGGCCACCGCTTGGGCGATCGCACCGGGGCGCACCGGCACCACTAAGATCGTCGGCAAGCGCCAGTCCCAGGCTAAATCTGCCAGGGTGGTATTTGGAGCGATCGGATAGCCCAAACTACCCATGGCTTCCAGCAAGACCCAGGCATGGGTCTGCATCAACGCCTGCAACTCTTGCCAGATGGTGGTCAATTCGGCGTTCATTGAGCCAGCGGGTAGAGATGTCTCCCAACAGCAGGGGGTGATACTGTCGAGCGACTGGTGAGGGACGAGGTCTTGGTAGAGAAGGCGATCGCGATCGCCTTGATCGATCGGCTTCATAATGGCGATGGCCTGGGTAGCGCGGTGGGTTTGCCAATAGATGGCCAGCGCTCGAAGCAGAAGCGTTTTCCCAACCCCTGCCTCGGTTCCTGCAATGAACGTTGTTTTTGCCGTACTGCTCACGACCTACTCCTCAATGATTCTAGATGCACAATTATTCGGGACTGACAATGCGCACATCAACACTGTAGCCAGTAGCGTTCTCGGCAACCACGTCAATTTGAAATAATCCACTCCGGTCGAGCTGTCCTTCCCAGTACAATAGCCCGGCCGCATCATCAACTAAGCGGCCATTGGGTAGACGAATATCTAGCCGAACATTGCCGCTGGCGACCTCTGCTCGCAGCACCTGACCCGCCTCAGCACGCACCAAGTAGCGAAGAATTTGACTAGGATCGCTCCGCCCTTCCACCAAGGCCCCGTCTGAACCAGGCGCAAACTGTAGGGGCTGGGAGATCACCTCGGGCTCCGTCGGCTGCGGTTCGGGCTCGGGCTCGGGCTCCGGTTCGGGTTCGGGCTCCGGTTCGGGTTCTGGGGCCGCCTCTAGATCTACCGTGAGGGTATAGTCGCTATCGCCCACGCCCCGTACAGGACTCAACTGTATGGTGTAATCTCCTGTGAAAGACAGTTCTCCCTGCCAGCGTGACACGCGTTCTGCCCGGTTATCAGCCGGTTGGCGATTGGGCGCGAGGACGGATAGCAACATCCCTTCTTCTTCTACATCAACCGTGAGGGTTTGACCTTGTTCCACCGAGATGATGTAGTTGACGGTTTCATTTTGCTGGAGATTGCCTTCAATGGTTTCAGTTCGACCAGGACGGAGCGCTAGGCGTTGGCTAAACTCGATCGGTTCAGTGGGAATGGGTTGGGGCTCGGGTTCCGGCTCCGGTTCTGGCTCTTCTTGGGCAGGCGGTGGAGTGACAACCGGATTTTCCACCGGCGTCAGCAAGGCTCCGACGATCGCCCAGGATAACGCTCCTATGACGATCGCCGCCGCGACGAAAATCATAAACACCGCCAAGGGATTGTCCCACACAGAACTGCGTTCGTCAGCCTCGGGAACAATGGGCGGACGGTAGGCGCGATCGGGGGTGCGGGATGGCACCGCCTGGGTGGGTTCGTAGGGACGGCCCACGGCCATGGTCGGCATTTGGGATAGATCTGGCGGCGGGGGGGATGGCGTAGGTGGCGGCGTGGGTGGGGGAGTGGCTTGGGTGGGGTTGGGGCTAGAGACTGGCTTGGCTCCACCAGCTTGGGGAACGTTTGCTTGGAGCGCTTGCACCACATCCCGCACCGACTGGTAGCGATCGCCTGGCCGATAGCTGAGCATGGTGTTAATCACCTGGGCAAACCCTGGACTCACATTTACCCAACGCTGCCAAAACCAGGTGAGGGTGCGATCGTCGTAGATTTCCTGGGGTTCTTTGCCCGTCAGCAGCACCACCACGGTCACGGCTAAGGCATAGAGATCGCTGTTGGGATAGGCTTGACCGCTCTGCATTTGTTCCCCCGGCGCATAGCCCAGCTTGCCGACGGTGGTATATTGCGGCGTGGTTTCCGGCGACTGGACTCGGGTGGCCAGTTCTTTGACGACCCCAAAATCAATCAACACCGGCAAGGAATCGCTTTGGCGGTGAATGATGTTATCTGGCGCGATGTCGCGGTGGATGATGCCCTTGCTGTGGATATGGGCGAGCACCGGCAGCAGTTGCCGCATCAGTTGCGTGACTTCTGCTTCGGAGAAGGCTAGCCCTTGGGTTTGGCGATCGGTGAGCAGGGCCCGGTAGGTTTTCCCTTCCACGTAGTCCTGCACCAAAAATAGGCGTTCATCTTCCTCAAAGGTCGCCCGAAATTGGGGAATTTGGGGATGTTGGATTTGGTACAGAATGGACGCTTCCCGCTGGAATAGCTCGCGGGATTTGTCCATCATGCCGATGGCACCCTGGAGGGGAATAAATTCCTTTAAGGCACAGCGTTCGTTAAACCGTCCCTGATCTTCAGCCAGGTAGGTGCGCCCAAAGCCTCCTTGCCCAAGGACGCTCAACATGCGGTAGCGATTTTGCAGGATGGTTCCAGGTTGAATAGGTGGTTGCATCAGACTTGTGCGCCCTTTGGAGTGCCGATGGTGAACAGCCAGGGCGATCGCCCCAGACGAGTGATCCAAAATGTGGATGGCCCCAGATAGTTGCCTACCCGATCGTGGTCTATGGAGTGGTTGCCCATGGCTGGGCTGCCGGTTGACCCAACCGATGCTTAGGGGATCCAGATTTTAGACGTTAGGTTAGACGGTGAGATCAGGTGATGATGGAGCCAGCGAATGGGGAACGATCTGCGATCGCAGGTCAACTTCGATTATGCCCCATAGAGTTCTAAGGGAAGACCATCGGGGTCTTGAAAGAAGGTAAACCGTCGCTGGGTGAGGTGGTCGAGGCGGATGGGTTCGACGGCAATGCCCTGGGCCGTGAGGTGAGCGATCGCCCCCTCCAAGTCCGCCACAGCCAAGGATAGATGCCGCAGCCCACAGGCTTCCGGACGGCTAGGTCGCGGCGGTGGATCGGGGAAGGAAAAGAGTTCGATCTGATCGCGATCGCCCACGCGCAGGTCTAGCTTATAGGAGTCTCGCTCCGCTCGGTAGGTTTCTTGAATCACCTGAAAGCCCAGCACCTCGACGTAAAATCGCTTAGAGGTTGGGTAGTCGGAACAAATGATGGCAATGTGATGGAAGCCGTGGGTATTCAGCATAATGCCATGGGAAATCTACAGTCATGCCAGGTCGGCTATCCTAGACTATCTTCAACACCAAGGTGCCTAGATCAGACGAATTTGGCGTCTTTGCCGCCTGAGGACGGCAATACCTATTCTAAGAGGCGTGAACACCGATCCTAGCGATCGCCGTTGCTTTCTTACAATTGCCATAGTACATGTCTCATTGGGTGAGTCAGTCATCGGCCGTCGTTCAGCACGGATGCAACCCAAGGAGGACAGCAGACGCTACGGAGGTCTACGATGCAACCCAATAATCCCAACCAGTTTACGGAAAAAGCCTGGGCAGCGATCGCCCGCACCCCTGACATTGTCAAACAGGCTCGCCACCAGCAACTGGAGCCAGAACACCTGTTCCTATCTTTGCTGGAGGACGAGGGTCTAGTTGCTAGCATTTTTAGTAAGCTGGGCGCAAGTCCTCAGCGGCTGCGGGACTATACCCAGCAGTTTATTGACCGACAGCCGAAGGTGAGTGGCGATAACAGCTCGGTCTATGTGGGGCGATCGCTGGATAGCCTGCTGGATCGGTCGGAGGAGTTGCGAAAGCAGTATGATGACGACTACATTTCCACTGAGCATCTGCTGCTGCCCTATGCCCGTGATGGCCGCTTTGGCAAGGCGCTCTTTCAAGAATTTGGTCTCACTGAAGCCAAACTTAAGGACACGATTGATCAAATCCGAGGAAATCAAAAAGTGACGGATCAAAACCCCGAAGGCAAATACCAATCCCTGGAAAAATATGGTCGCGATCTGACAGAAGCTGCCCGCGGTGGCAAGCTGGATCCGGTCATTGGTCGTGATGGCGAAATTCGGCGCACCATCCAAATTCTGTCGCGGCGCACCAAAAACAATCCGGTGCTGATTGGGGAGCCGGGGGTGGGTAAAACAGCGATCGCCGAGGGCCTAGCCCAGCGTATCGTCAGCGGTGATGTACCCCAGTCCCTCAAAGATCGGCAGTTGATTGCCTTGGATATGGGGGCGCTGATTGCTGGCGCTAAGTATCGTGGAGAATTTGAAGAACGGCTGAAGGCGGTGCTGAAGGAAGTCACCGATTCGGAAGGGCAAATTGTCCTGTTCATTGACGAGATCCATACCGTGGTGGGTGCCGGAGCTACCCAAGGAGCCATGGATGCAGGTAACTTACTCAAGCCGATGCTGGCTCGGGGTGAACTGCGCTGCATTGGTGCGACCACTCTAGATGAGTATCGTAAGTACATTGAAAAAGATGCGGCCCTAGAGCGTCGTTTCCAGCAGGTCTATGTAGATCAGCCCACCATTGAAGATACGGTCTCCATTCTCCGGGGGCTCAAGGAACGCTATGAAGTTCACCATGGGGTGAAGATTTCTGACAGCGCCCTAGTGGCGGCTGCTAGCTTATCCACACGCTACATCAGCGATCGCTTCCTGCCCGACAAGGCCATTGACCTAGTTGACGAAGCTGCCGCTAAGCTAAAAATGGAAATTACCTCTAAGCCCGAGGAGCTGGATCGGGTTGATCGGGAAATCATTCAGGCAGAAATGGAGCGTTTATCGCTGCAGAAGGAAAGCAATCCAGCATCCCAGGAACGCTTAGCGCGCCTGGAGAAAGATCTGGCTGATCTCAAAGAACAGCAGCGTGGCTTGGATGCCCAGTGGCAGTCGGAAAAGGGTGTGATCAACTCAATCCAGAAGCTTAAGGAAGAAATCGATCGGGTCAATGTAGAAATTCAGCAGGCTGAGCGAGACTATGACCTGAATAAGGCAGCCGAACTGAAGTATGGCAAACTGATTGAGCTGCAGCGCCAAGTGCAGGACGCCGAAGCCCAACTTGCTGAAACCCAAACGAGCGGTAAATCTCTGCTGCGAGAAGAGGTGACGGAGTCGGATATTGCGGAAATTATCTCGAAATGGACGGGTATTCCGATCAGCCGCTTGGTGGAATCGGAAATGCAAAAGCTGCTGCACCTGGATGATGAACTGCATCGGCGGGTGATTGGGCAAGAGGAAGCGGTTACGGCCGTGGCAGACTCGATTCAGCGATCGCGGGCCGGACTTTCTGACCCCAACCGTCCCATCGCTAGCTTTATCTTCCTTGGCCCTACTGGGGTAGGCAAAACAGAGCTAGGCAAAGCCCTCGCTGCTTACCTATTCGACACGGAAGATGCCATGGTGCGCATCGATATGTCGGAATATATGGAGAAACATGCTGTCTCGCGGCTGATTGGCGCACCGCCAGGCTATGTGGGCTATGAGGAAGGCGGGCAGTTGACGGAAGCTGTGCGGCGGCGTCCTTACTCGGTGATCCTATTTGACGAGATCGAAAAAGCTCACCCGGATGCCTTTAACGTTCTCCTGCAAATTTTGGACGACGGACGAGTTACCGACTCCCAAGGGCGGACGGTGGACTTCAAAAACTCCATCATCATTATGACCAGCAACATCGGCTCTCAATACATCCTGGATGTGTCGGGCGATGATGAACAGTATGACGTGATGCGATCGCGGGTGATGGACACTATGCGCAGTCAATTCCGTCCTGAATTCCTCAACCGCATTGATGAGATCATTATCTTCCATGCGCTCAAGCAAAGTCAACTGCGGGAGATTGTCAAAATTCAGGTGCAGCGCTTAGCCCAGCGGTTGAGCGATCGCAAGATTGCCCTGAAGTTATCTGAATCGGCTCTCGATTTCCTGGCTGCTGTAGGTTACGATCCGGTCTATGGAGCACGACCTCTGAAGCGGGCGATTCAGCGAGAACTGGAAACTCAGATTGCTAAGTCTATTCTGCGGGGTGATTTCAGCGAAAACGACACCATCTTTGTGGATGTGGAAAACGAGCGCCTAGCCTTCAAGCGGCTGCCATCCGATTTACTCAATGTGGGTAATACATGATGGATTAGGTAGGTCATGGTGATCTGTAGGGCGGGCAATGCCCACCCTACAGATATGTCATAAACGCCGATCGCTACCGATCGTAGTCCACCAGCGGCTGATGATACTCGTGCCAGTGGCGGGCGATATCTATCCGGCGACAGATCCAGACGCGATCGCGGCTTTGAATATAGTCTAGAAAACGAGCTAAGGCCGCGGTGCGCCCTGGACGTCCTGACAGGCGGCAATGGAGACCTATATTCAGCATCTTAGGAGCCGTTTCGCCCTCAGCATAGAGGACATCAAAGGCATCTTTGAGATAGGTAAAAAACTGATCGCCGCTGTTAAACCCTTGGGCTGTGGCGAAGCGCATGTCATTGGTATCTAGGGTGTAGGGAATCACCAGATGAGGCTTGCCGTAGTCCATCACCCAATAGGGTAAGTCATCGGCATAACTATCAGAATCGTAAAGAAAACCACCGTCTTCGACAGCAATGCGGCGACTGTTGGGACTGGTGCGGCCGGTGTACCAACCTAGGGGACGACTGCCAATCACCTCTGTGTGGATTGCGATCGCTTTCCTGAGATGCTCCCGCTCGGTCTCTTCGCCCATATACTGATAGTCAATCCAGCGATAGCCGTGGCTGGCCACTTCCCAACCCGCTTCCACCATGGCTTTCCCCGCATCCGGATTGTAGTGCAGCGCTAGGGCCACGGCGTAGACGGTAACCGGCAGGTTGCGAGAGGTAAATAACCGATGCAGTCGCCAAAAGCCAGATCGACTGCCGTATTCATAGATGGATTCCATATTCATGTGGCGTACGCCGGTTAGCGGTGCTGCACCGACAATTTCAGATAAGAATGCTTCTGAAGCAGCATCACCATTCAAAATGCAGTTCTCGCCACCCTCTTCATAGTTGATCACAAACTGTACGGCAATTCTTGCACCGTTGGGCCATTGAGGATCAGGGGTATGGCGACCATAGCCAATGAAATCACGCGGAGTAGACATACTTGTTCTCACACAACAGGTCTGGCCTAGAGGCGATCGCCCCTAGGTTTGCCCCATCATACTGGAATCCTGAGCCCTGAATCAGTGAGGGCTGAACCTAGTGCCCACAGATTGCTCAGCCTTCACGACTCTGGCTGGGCGATCGCCTCCGTGATAGCTTGATCAATCACTTGGCGCTGTTCGTCATCATAGCCCCAGCGGTCGAGAAAATTGCTATACATACCGTCGCCGTTGATGCTGCTCTGAAGCTGCTGGGCTTTTTCGGTAATCAACGGCAGATCGAGTTGCTGGATAAGATGATGGGTGCGCGATCGCACCCGCTCTGATCCTTGGGCCAGGTCGTCATGATGGCTGCGGCGATGGGCAATAGCCATGGCAGAAGACATGGCTAGATTTTTCACCAACAGTTCTGACACAATATCCGGTGATGTCTGGAGGGCTTGGATGACGCTCTGGGATGCTTGGTCAGCCAGCAGGGAATCGGCGGTGAGGTAGGTGACGAAAAAGCCTCGGGCACCGTTTTGGGTCGCCACCAACTGAGCGATCGCCGCTTGGATGTGCTCCTCGGAGAGCTGCTTGTCCTCCATCGCCGCCATCAGGGTTTGGGTGAGGGCGATCGCCGCTTCAAAGCTCACGTTATCGGGGATTCTCAAGGACTGAGTCATGGTAGTTGGGTTGAAGGCTGATGGGGCTAGGCTAGAGTTGGGCAGCTTAGCCATAGTTTAGCAGGGCAGTTTTGCTACGTATACCCAGGAGGGCGATCGCTCTCCGGTTGTTCAACAAGATAGCCCTGGTTTCCCAAAACAGCCATGTACGCCAAAACAGCCATGTACGCCACCGCAGACTTTATGGCACAATCATGAATTGCCCAAAGGAGCGATCGCTCCCTCGATGGCTTGTGCTGTTCTTGACTCAACCCTCTCCACCTCTGTCTGAGATAAATATTCATGGTAGTTGACTTCTGGCTGAAAACGAGCGGCACTTGGATTAATGTATTCACCATTCTCGTCGGCACTGTCCTCGGCCTGCTTTTGGGTAGTCGTCTTCCCAAACGGATGCAGCAGATCATTACCCAAGCTCTGGGCCTCATGACGTTGTGGATTGGTATCTCCATGGCCGGTCGCCTAGCCGATGCCCAAGGGGGAGCGATCGACGGGGCGGTCTTGGGACTCCTGGCCATGGTGAGCGGTGGCTTTCTGGGCGAGTGGTGGCAACTGGAAGATCGTCTGGCAGGTCTGGGAGATTGGCTCAAGAAACACCTGCGGGGGCAAGGTAAGTTTACCGAAGGCTTTGTCGCCACCAGTTTACTGTTCTGCATTGGCCCCATGGCGCTGATCGGCAGTCTCAATAACGGATTGTCGAATGACAATACCCTGTTGGTGATCAAAGCCATGATGGATGGCCTGGCCTCTATTCCCTTTGCGAGCACCTATGGTCTGGGGGTCGGTTTCTCTACCTTACCGTTATTGATCTACCAAGGTAGCTTATCGTTGCTGGCGGCCGTTTTTTCTAATTTATTACCCAACCCTGAAGCCGATCCACGGATATTTTTGCTGACCGGTATTGGCGGACTGATGATTATGGGCATCAGCTTTAACTTACTTGAACTACTGCGTGTCCGGGTTGGCTCGTTCCTGCCGGCGCTGATCCTCGCCCCATTGCTCTTTGAGCTGGCCCAATGGCTCACCTAGCCCCCAAATTGCAATACGTGGGAGGACGTATCGATTGGTAAGCATTTCGACTTCGCTCAATGCTCAAACCCTTATGAGAAGAGGGTTGAGCGAAGTCGAAACCCGGCAAGCTTTATTTAATTGAGTTTATCTACTTACCACTGGTACAGTACAAACAGTAGCCAGTACCGTTGATCCACCATGGTTCACTCTCCACCGCAGCGCCCTACCCACGGCGGCAATCTTGCCTGGGCCGCCGCGATCGCCCTCTGCCACCCTCAAGACATCCTCGACTTTTCCGCTAGCATCAATCCTCTCGGGCCACCCGCCTCGGCGATCGCTGCCCTGCAATCGGGCCTGGCCACCCTGCGGGACTACCCCGACCCTAGCTACAGCCAGCTTCGCGCCGCTCTAGGACAAGCCCATCAGCTTTCTCCCGACTGGATTCTGCCGGGGAATGGCGCGGCGGAAGTGTTGACTTGGGCGGGCTACGAGTTGACATCCTGCAAAGCGGTGGTGCTGCCGACGCCGGCTTTTGGCGATTATGGGCGATCGCTGCATACCTTTGGCGTTCTGGTCTTGCCCCAGCCCCTGGATCTAGAGGCGATCGCCCTGGGTCAGTCACCGTCTTTGGTGAACGTATCGACCTTGCCCTATGCGCCGGAGGACTGCGGTTTGCTGATCAACAATCCCCACAATCCCACCGGGCATCTGTGGACAGCAGAAGCGCTCTTGCCCTACCTGCAGGCGTTCAAGCAGGTGGTGGTTGACGAAGCCTTTATGGACTTTTTGCCCGAGGATGAGCAGCAAAGTCTGGTGCCGTGGATAGCGGATTATCCTAACCTGGTGATCCTGCGATCGCTCACCAAGTTCTACAGCCTGCCGGGGCTGCGGCTGGGCTATGCGATCACGCACCCCGATCGCGTTCGGCGCTGGCAGTCGTGGCGCGATCCTTGGACGGTGAATGCCCTAGCTGATCTGGCTGGACAGGCCGTGGTGGGCGATCGCCTCTTCCAGCAGCAAACCCGGCAATGGCTGCCACCGGCTCGCCAATCGTTGATGGCAGGTCTGGCCGCCCTGCCTGGCCTGCGTCCCTATCCTGGGGCGGCGAATTATTTACTGGTTCAAACCGAAACCTCCAGTACGGCTCTGCAGCAGCGGTTGCTCACCCGCCATCGCATTCTGGTGCGAGACTGCATCAGTTTTCCAGACCTGGGCGATCGCTTTTTCCGCATAGCCGTACGTCGCCCTGAGGAAAATCAACGTCTGCTAGAGGGGCTTGCCGATTGTCAGTAGGTGTATCGGGTTTCGGCTTCGCTCAACCCTCGTCTTCTTAGGTTGCCGGGTTTCGGCTTCGCTCAACCCTCGTCTTCTTCGCTCAACCCTCGTTTTCTAATGCAGCTAAGTGCCGGGTTTCGGCTTCGCTCAACCCTCGTTTTCTAAGGGTTCTGCTCACCTACCTCAGAGCTAGGGCGATCGCCGTTCGATGTGCTGGAGCTGGTCGAGTAACATTTGAGCATCGCTGGCTAGGGCCTTGCAGCTTAGACCTTGGCAGACCATGCCCACGGCTCCCTCGGGGAGATGGGGGGCGACTTGATAGATGGTGGTGGGATGGTAGGCGGCGGCGAGGGCGGGAATCAATTCTGGCTGGGTGCGCACTAGGGTGGGGTTGCGGAACCAGTCTAGGGCGGCAAATAGGGTGGGGCAAGCGCGGGGAGCCTGCACCATGGCGGGGGCGAAGGCGGTGAGTCCTTGTTCTGCCCGATCGAGGTAATCGAGGTTTTCCGTTAGCAGGAATAGGCGCATTAGGTTGGCGATCGCTATCCCGTTGGCTGAGGGCGTGGCGTTGTCCTCAAAGCTGCGTTCTCGCACTACGAGGTCATCCCGGGCGTCGGTGTTGTAGTAGCCGCCGAGTTCAATACTCCACAAAAATTCGTCAAATTCTGCCTGCACAGCGATCGCCTGCTCTAGCCAGGGTGTTGCCGCTGTTGGATCCAGGGCGATCGCCCCTTGGTGGACATCAATCAACGCTTTGATGAACAGCGCATAGTCTTCCGACTGAGCCAGCACCGCCGCCTGTCCTTCGTAGTTGAGACGATGGAAGCGATCGCCCACCCATTGATGATCCAGGATGAACTGAGCGGTTTGGCTGGCCAAGGTGAGGTAGTCTGGCTGCTGGAAGACCGCTGCTGCTCGGGCCAGGCCGGAAATCATCAGACTATTCCAGGCGGCGATCATCTTGGTATCGGTCACTGGGGGAATGCGTCCGGGCCAGGTCGTTTGGGTGGCGTCTTGGCGATCGCGGGCCGGGGCAAAGCGGGAGACCTGTTCCGGCGGCGCACCATAGCGCACGGTGAACAGTTTACCAAGGGCGGTTTTGGCTGCAGGCAAGAGCGCCCCCGGCGTGAGGCGCTGCAAGACATTCTGCCCTTCAAAGTTGCCGGGTGGTGAAATGGTAAATGGTTGAGATTCGAGGGCGTCCAAGTCTTCGGGTGCCAGAAACTGGGCTAGCTCCTCGTAGCTCCATACGTAAAAAGCCCCTTCCTCCGGCTCAACTTGCTCCGGGGTGACAAAGCTATCCGCATCCTGAGCCGCATAGAAAAAGCCGGGCTCGGCAAGCATCTCCCGTTTCAGCCAGTCCACGGTGCCAGCGATCGCCTGTTCAAAGGCTGGCTCTTGTAAACCCGCTGCCCAGAGATCGGCCAGATATTCCACAATCTGCCCATTGTCGTAGAGCATTTTTTCAAAGTGGGGCACCGTCCAGGTGGCATCGACGGTGTAGCGATGGAAGCCACCGGCGACGTGGTCATAAATGCCGCCTAGGGCCAGGCTCAAACCCCGCTGATAGCACAGTTCCCGCGCATCATACTCCGTGTCATCCCCGGAGAGGCGATCGCCCCGCAGCGCCGCCAGGGCATAGGGAATCATGGGAAAGCTGGGCCCCGTATCGCGACTGCTGAGGATGCCAGCGCTGTAGTCGAGACCCTGCCGAAGCTGGCTATCGGCTAAGCTACCGGAAGCCTGCAAACGAGACACCTGCTGCAGTTGAGCCAGGATCTTTTCCTTCACCGTGCTCAGCTTCTCGGTTTCCGTATCAAAAAAGTTGCGAATCGCCTGCAGCACCTGAAAGAAACCCGGCCGGCCGTAGCGTGGCTCTAGGGGAAAATAGGTGCCGCCATAGAAGGGTAGGAGATCGTCGGGGGAGAGAAATACATTCAGCGGCCAGCCCCCCTGCCCGGTCATCATTTGCAGGGTTTGCATATAAATGCTGTCGATGTCTGGGCGCTCTTCCCGATCCACCTTAATCGGCAAGAAATGCTCGTTCATATAATCAGCGATCGCCCCATCGGAGAAGGCTTCCCCCTCCATGACCGTACACCAGTGGCAGCTTGAATAGCCAATGGATAGAAAAATTGGGCGGTGGGTGGCGCGGGCGGTGGCGATCGCCTCATCACACCAAGGCCACCAATCGATGGGATTCTCTGCGTGTTTCCGCAGATAGAGGCTTTGGGACTGGGCAAGTCGGTTCGTCATAACTATCCTGACAATTATCCTGACAACTACAGCATGTCTATGATCACGGCTAGCCCCATAGACCACCGTAACGACCCGTAGCCAAGAGTCTTGACCTATTCAAACAAGCGAAAATAGGGATAGAGTACCGGCGCGCCGGGCTCTTTCTCTAGGGAAAAATTGATCACATCCCAGCAGGGATCCTCTTGGGGGTCGGGGCTAAACTCCACCGGTAGACCATAGAGACGCGGTGCTGTCGATTCCCCCTGCCCTCGCCATGGAGCATTGCGCTCTAGATAGCTACTTACCAAGTCCTGATAGCGATTGGCAATAATCACGCGGGTGGCGCGATAGCCCTGGGTGTAGAGGCGATCGAGGGCTTCATGAATTTCAAAGCGAATGCCGTCGGGATGGGTATGCTGACGATACCAGTCATCATCCCAGCGTCGCCAATGCCGTCCTGATTGCAGATGCACCAATTCCTCTGTTTTGGGATCCGCCTCAAAGGCTCCATGACGTGGACAGAGGTAGGTGTCTGTCAAGGTGAGGGCGGGAATCGTTTGCCGACAGTGGGGGCATTGGATTTCCGGGCCAAAAATTGGATATTGTAAAGCTGGATTCATCATGAAGTCGTTGCCAGCATAGTCTCCATTCACCAAGGCTATCCTTAGACGTGTTGAGGGCAGAGCTACAACAGAATGCCGTTTACAAGCAGCGGGTTGAAATGACGTACAGAGAACTGAGGGATGGATATGGGGATCGACTTGGACGTACCCAGGCTAGGGCTGCGATCGCCATCAGTACAATGACCGTCGGTCTAGATGAATCGTTTAGGTATGGATTCATTCCCCCAATAGATCGTATAGATCAGCCTAGGTCATGGGTATTTGTTGATAACCTTAGCAGAAATCATCGTCTATGAGCAGTGAGTTTTCCCTATCTTCTCCATTCCCCCTCGGGCGATCGCCTGATATATCCGCTGCGGCCTTTGTAGCCGATAATGCTACGGTCATCGGCCGGGTAGCGATCGCCACCGGGGTGAGTATTTGGTATGGCGCGGTGGTGCGGGGGGATGTGGAAGACATTCGCCTCGGCAGCTACAGCAATGTACAGGATGGTGCGGTGCTCCATGGCGATCCGGGCCATCCCACGGTGCTGGAGGATTATGTGACCATCGGCCACCGGGCGGTGGTGCATAGTGCCCATATTGAAACCGGCTGTTTGATTGGCATTGGGGCGATCGTCCTGGATGGCGTGCGGGTGGGCGCGGGCAGCATCATCGGTGCGGGCTGTGTGGTCACCAAAGATGTACCGCCGCGATCGCTGATGGTGGGGGTTCCTGCCAAGCGACTGCGGGAGGTGTCGGAGGATGAGGCCAGCGGTCTGATTGACCATGCCAAGCGCTATTACACCCTGGCGCTAGCTCATGCCGGCCGGGGCAGTGATTTGGGATTTTGCTAGTCAACTCACCTGGCATAGCAGGATGAGCAGCGAACGTCCAACTCTAGTCAGACTCTAGGATGTAGGGTGTGTTCGCGAAGCGTAACGCACCACAAACCCTCAGCCATAAAGCGTTATGCTGTCGCCCATGTATCCTACAATCCTGAACCTTGCCACATCCCTGGGGGATTAGCGTTCGCGAAATTCCACGTAATCTTGCCTGAGAACCACGTCATAGTTGCCAAAAAAGTCGTGCCCTAGCAGACCTAGATCGAGTTCTGGCGTTGAAACGGCCACCAAGACATTGTTGGCGATCGCTCCCCCGGCTTCCATGGAGTTCACATAGCCCAGCCCAAAGGACACATTGCGGGCGCTGGCGGTCGAGACGGTGGTTTCGCCTACCTGCACCACACCGAGGGCATTGGCCATGGCTGGCGTAATCACGGTACCGCTGGCTCCCGTATCCACAATCATGGGAAACGACTGCCGACCATTGAAGGTGACATTCACCACCGGTGTGCCGCCTGCTCGGCTGACAATGGGAGCGCGGAAAACGGTAGCGCTGCTGACGGGGGCGGGCGATCGCTGCGTAGTAGCCCCCAGGCTACTTGTGGAAGGTTCAGCTTGGGGCGTGACGACGATGACCCCATCATTACTGCTGGCAACGGGGCGGCTAGCCTGCTGCTCGGCATAGCTGAGATTTTGTTGATACTCGGTAATCTTGGTTTGGGCCTGGGGATAGTTGGCGCTGGTTTGGGGCACGGCTTGCAGGAGGGCGATCGCCTGCTGCCAACGGTTGATCACCAATCGCCAATCGTCTTGGGACTGAGCCCGCTGGGTGATATTAACGGCACTTGTGGCCCGCTCAATCGCTTGCTGGAAATAGTCGGGCGGGGCGGGCTCTGGCACCGGCTCCGCTTCTGTCTCAATCGGTTCAGCTTCCACCACCGCATCTACTGGTGGCACAAGCACTGTTTCCGTGGACGCAGGCTGACAGGACAAATTCCCAATCAGTAATCCTCCCAGCAAGAGAGGAAGTCCGGGTTTTAGGTGCTGCATCATGGGGTGCAAGGCTCCAATCGGTGAAGGTCTAACGCGATCGAGATCAGGTGGGTGAAAGCTGAATACCCCATCGGGGGCGGCAAAATTTTGTCAACGAATGCTGAAAGGCGGAGCAGCTCTTTGGGGTCTTTTAACTTAATATGCCCCAATCCAAGCGTAAGATGAATGAGGCAAATTTAAAAAAGATGTGCTGAGAGGACGATATGGTGCTTGCCCACGCTAAACCTGCGCTACTAGTGCTATCCGATGGAACGGTTTACCATGGCTGGTCGTTTGGCGCGATGGGCACCACCATTGGCGAGGTGGTGTTTAACACCGGTATGACTGGCTACCAAGAGGTGTTGACCGATCCCAGCTACTGTGGACAGATTGTTACATTCACCTACCCAGAACTGGGCAATACGGGGGTCAATCCCGAGGATGATGAATCTAGCCATCCCCAAGTGGCGGGGGCGATCGCTCGCAACATTTGCCATCGGCCCAGCAACTGGCGATCCACCCAGTCTCTTCCAGCCTACCTTGATCAGCACCACATTCCCGGCATTTTTGGCATTGATACTCGGGCCCTCACCCGCAAGATCCGTTCCTCCGGCTCCATGAACGGAGCGATCTCCACCGAAATTCTGGATCCGGGTGAGCTGTTGCTCAAGGTGCAGGCAGCTCCCAGCATGGCCGGGTTGAACCTTGTGAAACAGGTCACTACCCCTGATACCTATGAATGGTCGGAACCCACGGATACCACCTGGGAATTTAACCTCGATACCGCACCAGCCAGCCAGCCCGAATTCACCGTCGTCGCCATAGATTTTGGCATCAAGCGCAATATTCTGCGTCGCTTGACCCGCTACGGCTGCCGGGTGATTGTGGTGCCTGCCCATACCCCCGCCGCCGAGATTTTGGCCCATAACCCCGATGGCATTTTCCTGTCCAACGGCCCTGGCGATCCGTCGGCGGTCACCGACGGCATCGAGACCATGAAGACGCTGCTCTCGGCCCAAAAGCCAGTGTTTGGCATTTGCATGGGTCACCAAATCCTCGGTCTATCCCTGGGGGCGGAAACCTTCAAGCTCAAGTTTGGCCACCGAGGCTTGAACCAACCTGCGGGTCTATCTCAGCAGGTGGAAATTACTAGCCAGAACCACGGTTTTGCCATCACCGCCGAGTCCCTGGATGATGCGCAGGTGGACATCACCCATCTCAACCTCAATGATCAAACCGTGGCCGGCATTCGCCATAAAACCCTGCCCCTGTTCTCCGTGCAGTATCACCCGGAAGCGAGCCCCGGCCCCCACGATGCTGACTATCTGTTTGAACAGTTTGTGACCACCATGCGCCAACAGCGATCGCTGGCCAGCTAACCCGGCGCACCCCACTGCCGCACATATTCATAGATGGCGATCGCCGCTGCTGTTTGTACATTCAGCGATTCCACCAGACCAAATTGGGGAATGGTGACCGTTTGGCTGCAGCAGCGGCGCACATGCTGGGGAATGCCCGTCAGCTCCTTCCCCAGCACCAAAATAGACCGCTGGGGATAGCTGAACTCGGGTAGCCGTTGGGCCTGGGCATCTAGATCGAGGGCGATCGCAGTATAGCCTTGCTGGGCCTGGTGTCGTAGCCAATCCGGTAGGTGCTCGACGGGACAGTCCTCTAGGGGTTGCCATTGGTGGGTTGAGGCGGCCAGACCCCGAAATGCTGAGGTATGGGCGATCGCGCCATTGTTGACGACGAGAGACTGCAGGCGAAAGGCCTCCACCGTGCGGCACAGTGCCCCCAGATTAGCGGGATGGCCCACCAAGGAAGCACAGACCATCAAGGGATGACGAGGAGCCGTGGGATAGGTGTAACGACTGAGACGCTCGACCATAACGCAAGCAGCACAACACTCTTTTGGATATAGCGGTCACCAATTTACTAGGGTGGGCACTGCCCACCTACCCTATTTTCCCACTAACGTTATCCTGAAAACGTTAATAGATGCCGTCGGTGCCAGCCCCACATACTAAGGCACAAACGCGATCGCCCTTGGAGATGGGGACTCTCTGCTGCAAAATCGCTGCCATGGCCGCTGCACCGCTGAGTTCCGCCGCAATGCCACATTCAAACCATAGCCAATGGGCCGCCTCGCGCATCTCCTCATCGGTGACTAGAACAATCTCTTCCACATTTTGCTGCACCAAGGATAAATTCAGCCGGGTGCTTTGGCAGGGGGCAAGGGTGTTTGCTGTGGTCGTGATTTTAGGTAAGGTAATCACCTGATTGGCTTTCACGCTTTCGTAAAGCGTTGGCGCGCCTGTAGGCTCTACGCCGATAATGCGAATGGCGGGATTGATTAACTTAGCCGCTGCTGCCACGCCGCTGATTAATCCACCACCCCCGATCGCCACAATGATCTTATCAAGCTGGGGCGCTTGTACGGCCAATTCCAACGCTAAGGTACCCTGACCAGCAATCACCATCGGATCGGCAAAGGGATGAATATAGGCCATGCCCGTTTGCTCAGCCATGGCTAGGGCCGCATGGTTGGCATCGTCCCATACCTCCCCATGGCGAATGACCTCAGCCCCCCAGCGCTGGAGTTTGATCGACTTGCTTGCGGGAACATTGGCGGGCAGGAAAATTTTGGCGGGTACGTGGGCTGTCCATGCTGCATAGGCTACCGCTAGACCATGGTTCCCGCCGGAAGCCGTGATCACCCCGCGCTCCAGATCGTCTGGCAATAGGCTCAGTAACTTATTCAAGGCTCCCCTTGCCTTAAAGGCTCCGGTCACCTGCAGGTTTTCCAACTTCAGCAGCAGGTGAGCATCCATGCAAGGCGACTGTTGCAATCCCACGAGTTCAAGAACAGGCGTCTGCCGAATATAGGGTGCGATGCGAGCTTGGGCAGACTGAAAATCGGACAGGGTGACCATACGACCATCTCAAACAAAACAATGGTAGATATTCTAGGTGGTTCCCGTCCCTGGAATCTGATCATGGCGCAATTCTCTGCCCATGCGATCGCCCCTGGCCAAGCTTCGTAATAATGGTAGGCGATGGGTAGTCGATAACAGGCAGGATTATGACAGAGTTGGGTTTATTTTGGCATCGCCGCGATCTGCGTCTCAGCGATAATCTGGGACTGGCAACCCTGGCGCAGCGTAGTCCACGCTTGGTGGGATTGTTCTGCCTCGATCCGGCTTTGCTCGATCCCCAGGAGGTGGCGGCGGCGCGGGTGGTCTATCTTCTGGGCAGTTTGGCAGACCTACAGCAGCGCTATACCCAGGTGGGCAGTCAGTTGCTGATCCTCCAGGGACAACCGGCGATGATGCTGCCCCGTCTGGCCGAAGCGCTGGGGGCTACCCAGGTGGCCTGGAATTTGGATGTGGAGCCCTATGCCCAGGAGCGCGATCGCCAAGTCACGGAAGCCCTTCAGCAGGCAGGCATCACGGTGCAAACAACCTGGGATCACCTGCTCCATGAGCCGGGAGCCGTGAAAACCGGCAGCGGCACGCCCTATACGGTTTACACGCCCTTTTGGCGCAACTGGCGATCGCAGGCCAAGCGGCCCCCCGCTCCTACGCCAGACAAGTTAGGGGGCTTGACCGATGCAGAACAGGCGATCGCCCATGACCACACCATCGCCCTCCCCTCAGCCAACCAGTTAGGATTCACCTGGGATGCCGAGCTGCTGCTGCCCCCCGGTGAGCAGGCCGCCCACGATCGCCTCTATGACTTTTGTGACCGCGAGCAAGCGATCGCCACCTACAACGACCAGCGCAACATTCCCTTTTTACCTGGCACCTCCCGCCTGAGTGCAGCGCTGAAATTTGGTACCCTGGGCATCCGCACCCTCTGGGTCGCCGCCGATGCCGCCTACCAGCGCAGCCGCAGTGACGAAACCCGCACCCATGTGGAAACCTGGCAGCAGGAAATTGCCTGGCGAGAATTCTACCACCATGCGCTTTATTTCTTCCCTGAACTGGCTGAGGGCCCCTACCGCGCTCCGTTTAAGGACTTTCCTTGGGATAATCACCCTGACCAGTTTCAAGCTTGGTGTGAGGGGCGTACCGGCTATCCCATCGTCGATGCCGCCATGCGCCAACTCAACGAAAGCGGCTGGATGCATAACCGCTGTCGCATGATTGTCGCGAGTTTTCTCACCAAGGATCTGGTCATCAACTGGCAGTGGGGCGAACGCTACTTTATGCAGCGCCTGGTGGACGGCGATTTGGCGTCTAATAACGGCGGCTGGCAGTGGAGCGCTTCCAGCGGCATGGATCCGAAACCCTTGCGGATTTTTAACCCAGCCAGCCAGGCCAAGAAGTTTGATCCTGAGGCAGACTACATTCGCCAGTGGCTGCCGGAGTTGCGCAGTGTAGACACCCAGGCCTTGGTGACCGGCGATATTCCCTTTTGGGAACGCGATCGCTGCGGCTATCCCGCCCCCATTGTCGATCACAAGGTGCAGCAAAA
>RECH01000065.1 GCA_007694125.1 Leptolyngbya sp. DLM2.Bin15 | reverse complement strand
GCCAAGTTCTAGACGCTGGCTGACCACTATCTTCATGCCTTCTGCATCGGCCCGGCGTTCCCAGTAGCCATCCAAGCCAACGTTGGAAGCGTTAGCATCACCGGCTAGGGCTTCGGTTCGAATCAGCTCGGCTTCAGAGACCGTTAGGCTGCCGTCATCGGTAGACAAGGGGCCATCAATGGGAATGCCTAACCCAGGAATGGGAACGCCTTTCACCCGAGGATTGGGCCCAAAGCGGTTATCGGCTCGGTAGGAATCGTCTACGAAGGGCGTATCTTCAGATTGGTTGTAGATGCGGCCTTCCCGCAGGAAGATGTTGTCTTGCTCCCGATTCCAGCGGGCTTCGCGGTAGGTGCTGGCGTCATCATTGGGGACGTTACGGGGCTTGGAGCGATCTTGGGTGAATAGAAAAACGGGATCTAGGGAATAGTCCGACGGGGAAGGGCCGTTGTTGACCACGGAGTCGCGATCGCGGTTGAACAAAATGGCGTTGTTGTTACCGAAGATCGGCGCTTCACCTTCGCGATAAACGTGGAAGCGGTTTTGATCCTCAAAGCGATCCGTCCCAATTTTGCCGCTGATGGCCTGCCCTTGATAGGGTTGGTTGCCCTCGGTGTTGGGGTCGGTGTCGTCGAGGTCGCCCACCGTGACTTCTGAAGCTTGGCGGGTATACAAACAAGAGGCTGGAGAGCTGATCAGGTAGGCGTTGTATCTATTGTTGCCCACAATCAAGCTGCCTTCCGTATGCATCGCCCCGTTCCAGTTGAATTCTGGTCCAGGGAAGATTTCTAGGTCATTCCGGAACCATGCTCCCCACTTGTTGCCCCGGCTATATTCCCGGTCTTGTTGAAACTCTAGGGTCGATACCGTGCGGTTGCGTTCATCCGGCAGCACATACACACTCACCTGGAAGTTTTTCCGCACCATAGAGGTGTTGGCTTGGTCAGGAAACCAACCGGCCTCCGGCTGGGTACCGGTGTTGGTAGCGCAGGCGGGGTTAGCTTGGGAACTGTTGCTCAACGGCCCGTTGCGGATCTGCAGAGCATTGGCGCGGGTTTCTAGGGCAGGACGGGTTTGGTTGTTGAGGTCTTGGAAGTTCGCTGGGGTGCGGAAAATCAGCGAGTAGGCCACCCAAGCATCATCGGTGCCGTCTCCATCGGTATCCGCCCGATAGCGCCAAGCATTATCAAGGTTGCCATCGCCGTTCAGGTCAATGCGGTCTTCTGCGCCGTAGGTGCCGGTTGGGTCGGCGGGGAAGGTGTAGGGGTCTTGTCCGGCTGGCAGCAGGCGCTGGTTGCCGGGAGTGTTGTTCAACATCATCTCGTACAGCGCCATCTCCGGCGGAATCCCGCTAGGGAGGCGGCTGTCACGCTCTCGGTTGAACATGTACTCTAGCTTGGCCTTGGCCCGGTCGATGGCAGGCGTGGCGGTGTTGTAGACCACCCGCTGCTGGCGATCGGCGATGGTTTCATTGGTGCGGCTGAAGCTGCGATAGCTGATAGCCCCAACGCTGAGGCTCACCACCAGCAACAGCAAAATGGTGGTGGGCAAGACGAAACCGCCAGCCCTGCCCATCACAGAGTGGCGACCTAGTAAAAATAGGGTTTTCAAAACCCAGTTTACAAATGTTTTGGTGAGCTGCTGAGCAAACTGGCGAACCTGTCGCAGCAGCTTGCCGAGTGCTTGAGTTAACTTACGGGTTGACATAACTGCCTTCCTGTCGGAATTTGGGTGCCTTGGAACAAACGGAGAATAGTGGAATAAATAGGGTAGATTATCGGGGGCGATCGCCCACCTGGTTGGGGAAAACCAGGGATGGTTCGAGATAGAAGACGTTGCCTAAATCTGCACGCAGGCTTTAGGGGGAGGAGTAGATGCTCGGATCACGCCACAGTCTAATCTGCGTCTCGGGACTTAAAGGCAGAACCCTAAAGAATTAACTTGTGATCCAATTTAGAACTAGCCGATTCCGCAAAGGTTGATTCTTTTTTTTGAACTTTTTTTGAATCCTGTCGTCGATGCGGGATGAAAGGTCGTCAGGCTAAGGGTTTCAAGGATCTAAATGATGTGTACCATGGTCCTGATGGTGTCTGAGAATGCGGGATGCGATCGCCCTCCTTGCTTCCCATGGTCGTGGCACATCTCTTGGCTTGCCCACCATGGCCAGCGATCGCCCTGTAGAGGTCAGATCCATTCAAGGTCTAGTGGTTCCTAGCCTACCCAGGTGATGCGTGAAACTTATCAGGGATTCCATGGAAATGCGGATGTGCCCATCCACACCAGTAGACGGCCACATACAACAAACGAGATGTATTGCTACATCTCGCTGTGGAGGCCCGAAGACGTCGGGCATAGAAATTGAATTGGCACGGCGTTGACCCGTTGAATCCGGTGAAATGTGCTTCTTAGGGTAAGAAGCTAGGGTTGCGCTTATACGTCTAGGGTTGGATAGACGTCGCAGACATACTGATTGAGATCGATGCCTGCTTCTTTAGCCAAGGCATTGATACCTTTGTGACCGAGGGTTTTAATCGCCTTGGTCGATAGACGTAACCGTACCCAGCAGTTGCCCTCGGGCCACCAAATGCGCTTGTCTTGCAGGTTGGCGTGCTGGAGTTTCTTGGTACGACGGTGGGAGTGAGACACCGCGTAGGCGTTATTGGCTTTTTTGCCAGTCAGTTGACACTTGCGGGACATGGTTCTACTGCGATCGCGACAATGTGCGTTTACACGCAAGATTCAATTCTACCGGATGGTTTGACCAGATGGCTAGTAGTTGCTCGAAGTCGTGGCCCACCACCAGCCCTGCTCGTCTACGATACGCGGCTGGGAACGGCATCAGGGAAGCGATCGCCGGTTTGGACATGGAACCAATGACGATGCTGGCTGGGAAGGGCCAGGGTGATCTCGTCTGACCAGGTTTGATCACTGGGCAGCAAAGCTCGTACTCTCAGATCGCTATCCTTCACCTGAATACTCAACAGGTTGCTCATGCCCAAATGTTCTACGAGGAACACCTTGCCCTCTAGGGTTTCCGTATCCTCAGGGCGGGCAATGCGCACATGCTCAGGACGGATGCCCAAAACAGCTTCGGGCGGGGGCGCAAAGCGATCGGGCAGGCGCAGGCGACTGTTGCCCAGAACGGCCGCATTGCCTTCACAGGAAAGGTGAAACAGGTTCATCTGGGGGCTGCCAATGAAACCTGCCACAAAGCGATTGGCGGGGCGATCGTAAATGTTGCGGGGTGAGTCGAGCTGCTGCACGTTGCCTTCATGGAGCACCGCCACCTTGGTGGATAGGGTCATGGCTTCGGTTTGGTCGTGGGTGACATAGACCACCGGCGTGCTTTGGGCATCAAAAATCTGCTTCAAATCGGCCCGCACCTGTTCCCGCAGTAGGGCATCGAGGTTACTGAGCGGTTCATCTAGCAGAAAAACATCGGGGCGACGCACCAGGGCCCGTCCCAGGGCCACCCGCTGCCGCTGCCCACCGGATAGCTTGGCAGGTTTACGGTTGAGCAGGTCGTTGAGCCCCAACACCCGCGTGGCATCGGCAACCCGATCTTGGATGGCGGCGGTGGACATATTGCGCAGTTTTAGCCCCGAGGCCATGTTGTCGTAGACGGTCATGTGGGGATAGAGGGCATAGCTTTGAAACACCATGGCAATGTTGCGATCGCCTGCGCCCACATGGGTCACGTCTTTTTCGCCAATCATCACCCGACCACTTGTGGGCTGTTCAAGACCAGCCACCATGCGCAGGGTAGTGGATTTCCCGCAGCCGGAGGGGCCTACAAGGGTGAGAAATTCGCCGTCATCGACCGTAAAGCTCATGTCTTTAACGGGGACAATGGTGCGGCCGTAGGTTTTGTTGAGATGTTGTACTTCGAGCTTAGCCATGGCAACTTTTCCGT
Organism: Leptolyngbya sp. DLM2.Bin15; assembly: GCA_007694125.1. Taxonomy (GTDB): domain Bacteria; phylum Cyanobacteriota; class Cyanobacteriia; order RECH01; family RECH01; genus RECH01. The sequence goes on along the minus strand of RECH01000065.1, from coordinate 2,264 downwards.
ATTCGGTGGGTCAGATTGTGAATCAAGGGGTAGGAGAACAACATGGGGGCAACGCCTTGGGGAAGGCGATCGCCCTTAGCCTTTGACGGAACCAGAGGTGAGTCCTTGGACAATTTGGCGCTGGAAAAACAGCACCAGGAGAATCAAAGGTAGGGTTCCCACAATAGTGGCGGCGGCCAGGGGGCCGTAGGGGATGTCAAAAAGGGTGGTGCCAGCTAGCTGAGCAGCAGCCACAGGAACGGTTTGCATACTCTCTCGGGTGATGAATGTGAGCGCAAAGATGTACTCATTCCAGGCGAAGATAAACGCCAAAATGCCCGTGGTGGCCAGGGCTGGGAGGGTCATAGGCAACACAATCTGCTGCAGCATTTGCAGGGTGTTGTAGCCATCGACCTTGGCGGAGTCTTCCAGATCTCGGGGCAACTGCTGGAAGAAGCTGCGCATCACCAAAATGGTCAGGGGCAAATTAATGGCGGTGTAGGGGATAATCAACGCCAGATAGTTGTTGGCCAAGCCAGCAGCGCGCACCAGTTCCAGCAACCCTAGGAAGAGCAAAATGTAGGGGAACAGGGTAACCACCAAGACCACCGCCAAAATAATCTGCTCGCCGGGAATGCGCAGGCGGGCCAGGGCATAGGCAGCCGGTGCGCCAATGCAGAGGCAGAGCACCGTGGAGATAATGGCCACAAAGGCGCTGTTGAACAGGTAGCGGTGGAAGTGGTTTCGGGCGAAGAGGTCAATATAGTGTTGAAACGTATATTGATCCAACGCGGGAATATAAACGACGGGATCGGTGGTGATCGCCTCGTTGGTTTTAATCGAGGTCAACAGTTCCCACAAGACCGGCCCCAAGCTGAAGATCAGAATGAAGGCGATCGCCACCCATAGAGTAATTTGCACCCAGGTGGGGCGGATGTTGGTGGGATTGGATGATGCCACCATAGGCTTTTGGGTTGTGGTCATGCGTCAACTCCGGTAGCAGCAGAACGGGCTTTGTTGAAGTAGGCGATCGCCACGGCCACCACGGCAATCAAAATCAGGAAGGTGACGACGACCAAGGCAGCACCGTAGCCAAAGTCGAGGTAGCGCATCACGGTGGAATAGATATAGAGCGACACCATTTCAGTGGCTCCGCCTGGCCCCCCACCGGTCATAACGGCAATCAAATCGAAGATGCCGAAGGCCTGGGCAAAGCGGAAGAGCATGGCGATCAAAATTTGCGGCATCAGCAAGGGCAAGGTAATTTGCCGAAAGCTCTGCCAGCGGCTTGCGCCATCAATGGCATGGGCCTCGTAAAGATCCTGAGGAATGGACTGCAAACCCGCCAGCAGCAGGATGCTGACAAAGGAGGTGGTTTTCCATACGTCAGCCGCGATCGTGCAAATCATCGCCCAGGTCGGGTCACCTAGCCAGTTCACCGGATCGTTGATCAACGGCACCCAATTCATCAGCATGTCGTTCCAGACGCCATACTCGCTGTTAAAAATCCAGCGCCAGGCCAAGGCGATCAAGGCGGTGGGCAGGGCCCAGGGCAAGATGGCAATGGTGCGCACCAGGCCGCGCCCGCGAAAGGTTTGGTCGAGCACCAGGGCAAAGCCCAGCCCTAGGACTAGCTCAATCACCAAGGACACGGCGGTGAAAATCGACGTGTTCCAGATGCTGCTCCAGAATCGTCCATCGAGGGCCATGCGCGTGTAGTTGCTGAAGCCGGAAAACTCGGCGTTGAGACCAGTGCTGAGGTTTTCGGTAAACACACTCAGCACAAAGGCTCGGAGAATGGGATAGGCGTAGACGAGGAGCAGCACCAAGGTGGCGGGTAAGACCAGCAGCCACCCGGTGCGTATCTCTCGCATCCGAATCGTATCTTTCATAGCGATCGCATCTCTTGCTAGGGGGTCGGTGGGTCGCAGACGACCCGAAGAATAGGAAAGAGGGGTCTAAGCAGTACCCAAAACCCGACGAGTTTCACCGGCTGCCCGCTCCATGGCGGCTTCTGGCGTCAACTGTCCAGTAATGGCGGAGCTGAGGTAGCGCTGCAAAATATCCGAGGCCTGGGCATATTGACCAATGGGCGGACGCAGAACGGCTTGTTCGGCCACCTCCAGCAGTTGCTCATAGTGGTCGTAGGCTTCGAGTACCTGGGGATCGGTGAAGAGCGATCGGCGGCTGGGTACGTAGCCATATTCCACAACAAACTGCCGCTGGGCTTCCTCGCTGGTGAAAAACTCGACGACCCGCCAAGCTTCATCGGGGTGGGGAGTATT
>RECH01000137.1 GCA_007694125.1 Leptolyngbya sp. DLM2.Bin15 | reverse complement strand
AGCAACAGGATGGCACCCAGTTTGGCTCCTTCTGCTCCGAAATCCGCATGGGTGGCGCAAAACCTAGCGCCTAAGGGTCGGTCATCCTATGAAATATAAGCAGAGGGTTGAGCTAAATATAAGCAGAGGGTTGAGCGAAGCCGAAACCCGGCATGATCTGCATTAAGAGCAGAGGGTTGAGCGAAGTCGAAACCCGGCTACTTAATCACGTCCGGTTGAATGGTTATGGCTGGGACATCCTGCATTCGATCCCCCGCTTCGCCGCCCCCTTGCCAAGGGGGCTACCAACATCTGGGTACTGCCACAACCTTGAATGAATAGCGCGCACCTAAGCAGATTTGATATAAGCAGAGGGTTGAGCGAAGCCGAAACCCGGCAACCCAAGCTGCATGATAAGCAGAGGGTTGAGCGAAGCCGAAACCCGGTCACTAAGCTGCATGATGACCAGAGCTAGTCATCGCTGTCGGGGATGAGTAGGGTCGATAGATCCAGCTCTTCTTCGGTTGAGATCAGGGAGGAGCGATCGCTGGCGGCCACGGCCTGCAGCCTTGTGTAGAAGGGCGTTGTGCCGGAGGTGGGCGTAAATTGCTGGATGGGATGGATCAGCTCTGTTGCGTTGGTCGAGAGGGATAGGTCGGTCATGCTTTGAGACCGATAGCTTGGCTCCGGCGTGGTTTCTAGGATTGCTGGGGCAGCGCTGATCACTGAAGTGGTGGGTGCGGGACTGTTCTGGGCTGGCTCTGGGGTGGCTGGTGGTGACGGTTGCTTATGGCGCTGAGCAGGCTGCGATCGCAGGCTTTGCAGTTTGGCCCGCAGGGTGAGATCTTCGGTGGTGGGATCAGTTGGGGGGCGATCGCTGACGTCTACGTCTACGTCTACATGCTCATCTGCGTTGAGGTTGCGCGGCACCGGACTGGCGACAATTCGAGCAAACTCGCTGGTGAAGTGATAGATAGGAGCATCGCGGCGCTCCCAGAGCATCAGGATTTGTTGAACGGAAACGGCTTTATAGCGTCCTTGGTAGAGCGCTTCAATGATCGCTAGCCGCACCCACACGAGCGAATAGCGACTCAGCCATTCCGCCACGGCCCGATCTGCAGATTGGGCTCCTAGGTCAAAGCTATAGCAGGTAATCAGGTCAATGATTTTCTGGGCTTCAGTTTTCTGTGCCAAGTCGGTCATAGTGAATGAAACACAAGGTACGGCTGTATCACCAGCGGCTATGCAGATAGGTGCCCCCATCCTAGACGGAAACAGGGGGAGCAGGGACGATTTTAGCCGCTACTTACTATATATGCCACCTATCGTCTACCGTCTTCTGCCTAAAGGCAGGCCAGAGACGAGGGAAGCGATCGCTGCCGATTGCTCATGATGATGGAGATACGATGTCTCGCTGGCTGGGACATCTATGGAGGGTCGGCGGAGGGTCGGCATAGGTGCTGGTTTGGCACGCTATCGATTGCCCGCGGTCAGAGTGTGGTGGTTGAGATGATGGTTGCGATGGTCGTGATCGGGGCTTGGCTTTAGCCTAGCGCGGCTTGTGGGTGGTGGCTGTGATCATGAGCAATGTTTAAGCAGATTGCTGAGTCTAGCAGCGGTATGCTGGAAGACGCCTAGTTGCTTGAGCGTTGGGCAAGGGCGGTAATTATTGGGAGGTTTGTTGATGGATTTTTGGCCCACTGTGCTAGAGTTTGCCGATCGCACCACCACTCGCGTTGGACGCACGTTGCTGGAAGACTTTGGCCGTGCTCAGGCAACGGAAAAGGCCGATGGTAGTTTGGTGACCCAATCCGATCGCTGGGCTGATGAGGCTTTGCGGCAAGCGATCGCTCAGGCGTTTCCCAGCCACGGCGTGTTGAGTGAAGAAGCGGAGCATTTTTTTCCTGAGAATGACTGGTGTTGGATTATTGATCCGATTGACGGCACCACCAATTTCACCCGAGGTATACCCCTCTGGGGAATTTCCCTAGGCTTGCTCTATCGCGGCACTCCGGTTTTTGGCTATGTGTATCTACCGCCAATTGCCCAGGCGTTTCATGGCTTTTGGCCCGGAGACTCGGGGCTAACCATGCCCCAGGGCGCGTTTCTCAACCATCGTCCTATCCACACCAGCGAGGCAGAACCGTCGAACAATCAGTTTTTCAACCTCTGTGCCCGCAGTACGGCGGTGCTCAAGTCGCCCTTTCCCTGCAAAATTCGTATGTTGGGCGTGGCGACCTACAATGTGCTGACGGTGGCGACGGGGACGGCCCTGGGCAGTGTGGAAGCTACGCCGAAAATCTGGGACATTGCGGCGGTGTGGGCGATCGCTCAGGCTGCTGGAGCGAGCTGGATTCCCCTCGATCGCCAATCGCCTTTTCCGCTTCAGGTTGGGCAAAACTACAGCCGCCGCCCCTATCCCACCTTGGTGGCTAGTCGGGCGGCGTTGGGGGAGCAGTTTTTGCCCCATGTGCAGTTTCTAGGGCAGGGGTAGATGGGCCAACCGCTACCAGTCGGCTGTCCACACGACGTCTCCGGCTCCCTCGATCACCTCACCGATGGTCCAAGCCGGTAGGTTGTGCGCTTGGAAGTGGGCGATCGCTTCAGCTTCCACGGCGGGAGGCACCAGTACCACAAACCCCACTCCCATATTGAAGGTGTTCAACATATCGGTGTGGGGGACGGAGCCGGTGCGCTCAATCCATTCAAAAATGGGGGGAATGGGCCAACTGTGGGGATGGAGAGCGATCGCTTGTCCTACATTCAGGGCCCGGGGCAGGTTTTCGGGTAAGCCACCGCCGGTGATGTGGGCCATGCCGTGAATCTCTAGACCGGCTTTCTGGGCAGCTAGGACAGGTTTGACGTAGAGCTGGGTGGGGGTCAGCAGTAGGTCACCTAGGGTGGTTTCAAGACCGGCCGGGCGATCGCTAAGGGCCGTATTCGAAACCTCTAGAATTTTGCGCACTAAGCTAAAGCCATTGCTATGGACGCCGCTGCTGGCCAGAGCGATCGCCCGATCGCCCACCTGCACCTGACGGCCGTCGAGAATCTGGGCCTTGTCTACAATGCCCACGCAGAAACCCGCTAGGTCATATTCTCCGGCATCATAGAAGCCCGGCATTTCCGCCGTTTCGCCCCCCAAGAGGGCGCAGCCCGCCTGCCGACAGCCCGCGGCAATCCCGGCGACCACCTGGGTCAACTGGTCGGAGTTCAAATGCCCCGTTGCTAGGTAGTCTAAAAAGAACAGCGGTTCTGCGCCGCAGGTGAGCACGTCATTCACGCACATGGCGACTAGATCAATGCCCACCGTATCGTGGCGATCGCACTGATGCGCCAACTTTAGCTTGGTACCCACCCCATCGGTACCCGAAACCAGCACGGGGTTTTGATACTGTCCCGATAGCTCAAACAATCCGCTGAAGCCTCCCAGTTGCCCCAGCACCTCCGGGCGACGGGTGCTGTCTACCAGCCCTCGGATCGTTTGCACGAAGGCCCGCCCAGCTTCTACATCAACCCCTGCATTACGATAATCCATAGTCCTCTCTGTTGCGATCGCCACTATACCAAATCGGTGATTCTCCCTGGGGCATTGGGGGTGGTTTTTCACCATCTAGGTATTATTTTCATCTGAGTTGTAATCGATGAACCCCCTCGTTCATCAACCGTTCAACGATTAGGCTTTGATAGTCATGGGACAGCCCTGGCCGATTTATTTTACTGGTTTGGGTATGCTAATCACTAGCCCCTTTGTGTCGAGCAAGGGCAACTCTTGCCTTTCGTGATGATTGGGATGCGAAGTCTACCGCATGGACTGTGTAGTCAGTATTTTGTAACCTGTTGTGTATTAGAAACCTCCGTAAATTTAGCAATTACGTTGAAGAGGCTGGGTCTCCATGCCCTGATACCGGCAACTATTGTGCTTTAGGCTGAAAGGCTTTGGTAAACCATGCGTCTGAACCGCTCATCCCCATTCCTTGCTCCGACGACCGTCTGGTTGATTCTTTTCCTAGGGCAAGCCATTCTCAGCATTTATACCGTAGGGTACTTAGTTCACCATCCGTCGTGGGTCTGGGCGATCGCTCCGGCGACGGCTCTGTTTACCCTAGGGCTGACGCTCACAGCGGGGATGCTGGGATGGTGCTGGGTGCAGCCTTTACGTCCGGTGGCTACGGGTCTGCGAGCTTTAGCACGGGGTCAGTTTGACTATCGAATGAGGCCATCGCTGGGGTTAAGGGCGATCGCTCAAGCTATGAACCAGTTGGCCGAACAACTGCCGGTGCTCCTAGAGCAACGGGTGGATCAAGCCACGGCGACGTACCAGCAGCGCGATATTACCAATCAAGCCATCCTGCAGGCCATTCCCGATCTCATGTTTCGGGTGAGTCGGGATGGTATCTACCTCGACTACATTCCCACCAACCAGCATATTGACCTCTGGCCCCAAGACCAAAAACCCATTGGTCAACGTCTGTCAACGCCTCTTTCAGGCAAGCTCCTCCAACAAAAGCTGGCTTGCATTGAGCAGGTTTTAGCCACGGGGCAACTGCACATGTATGAGCAGCAGGTTGAGATCGATGGAGGGGTGCGCCACGAGGAGGTGCGGGTGGTGCCCTGTGGCGCTGATCAGGTGCTGTTTATCATTCGAGATATTACCCAGCAGCGGCAGGTGGAGCGGGAGACTGCGGCGCAAAAGGTCTTTTTGCGGCAGTTGCTGGATTGTATGCCCAGCTTGGTGGCGGTGAAGGACGAATCAGGGCGCTTTCTGGAGGTGAATCGCGCGGCGGCAGCGATCCATGGCACCATTCCAGATGCCTTGGTGGGTAAGCAGGAACTTGATCTGGTGCCCGTCCCTCAAGAAGATCAGTATGAGCAATGGCTAGCAAATAATCGGGAGGTGATTCGATCGCGCCAGCCGAAGCAAATTCCTGATGAGCTGATTACCTACATGGACGGCTCCCAGAGTTGGTATCAAACCACCCTCAGCCCCTTTGTAGACTTGGAAGGGGAGGTGAAGGGAGTCATTTGCCATTCGGTGGATATTAGCGATCGCAAGCAGATTGAGCTGGAGCTGCAGTATTCCAAAAACCAGGCGGAAGCGGCCAATCAGGCCAAGAGCGCCTTCTTGTCGAATATGAGCCATGAACTGCGCACGCCGCTGAATGCGATTTTGGGCTTTGCTCAGGTGATGCGCCATGATGAATGGGTCTGTGATGAACATCAAGATTACCTCGACATCATGATCCAGAGCAGTGAGCATTTGCTAGGGCTGATCGACAATATCCTAGACATGGCCCGCACCACCTCGGGCGATATGCCTCGTATTGAACGGGCGGTGAGTTTATCAACTCTGTTGCGATCGCTGCAGGCTTCGTTTCAACTCCAAGCCACCCAAAAAAATCTAGCCCTCAGCCTAGATCAAGCGGCCGATCTTCCAGATTACATCTATGTGGATCACCAGAAACTGCGGCAGATTCTCACGAATCTGATGGACAACGCGCTGAAATTTACCGCGCAAGGCCACATCATCCTACGAGCCCGCCTTCAAGAGCCATCCTCTAGCGAACCGTTGGCCCAGAAAGACTCGGAAACCGTCATGCTAGCCATCGATATTATCGACACAGGAGCTGGGATTCCAGCCGAGTCTCTCGATATGATTTTTGAGATGTTTACGCAGATCTCCCAGAATGGTCTGATGCCCAACGGCACTGGGGTGGGGCTAGCCCTCAGCCGTCGCTTAGCCACGGTGATGGGCGGCATGTTGACGGTGGAAAGTCAGCTAGGGCAGGGCAGCACCTTTTGCCTGACGGTGCCGGTGCGTCAGGTGATGGAAAGCACCGAGAGCTTGGACGATCTAGTGCAGTTTTCGCCAGAACTATCCACCTATCGAGTGGGTGTTGTGGAGTCATCTCAAGTGCGACGGCTTTTGCTCAGCCAGTGGCTATCGGAAGCAGGATTTCAAGTGCAGATGGCCAACGATCGCCCCTCCTGTTTTCAGCAAATCCGCCATTGGCAGCCCCACTTGGTTGTTTTGGGAGATGTTCCGGAGCTATCCGCCCAAATCGTTCAGTCCTACCTATTGGCCGATCCACAGGCATCCCTTCCTAAGGTGCTGCAGGTGTTAGCGAGTGATCATGGCCGTCCTGTAGACATCGATACTCAGAAAGCCCTGTATCCTGAAACTGTATCTATTCTGAATCCACCCCTCGCGCGCGATCGCCTCTTCAGTAAGATTACGGAACTTCTGGGCATCCCCAGCCTATACGATGGAGGGGATGAAAGAGTTGCTTCAGGTCATTCCCATCGGAGCACTCCTTTAACTCTTGATCCAGAGGCGCTCTCCGCTATGCCTAGGGACTGGATTGAGCAGCTCCACCAGGCTGCTCTCCGCTGCGACCACCGTGCCATTTATGCTCTGATCGGTCAGATTCCTCCTAACGCTTCTTGCCTTGCCACCCCCCTCGCCGCATTAACTCACCAGTTTCGGTTTGACCTGATTAGTGAGTTTACTCAGCGTTACAGTTAACTCTTGATGATGCTTCTTATCGGTGGGGTGTCGTTATACCTTCTGTGTCAGAAATAGATTCTGTGGATTACTCTATCCATCTTCCCTCATCGCTTGATCCGGCTGATTGTGACCATGAACCCCTGCATAATCCCGGTTGTATTCAACCTCATGGTGTTTTGCTGGTGTTGGGTGCTGGTCTCATCATTCAGCAGGTTAGTGAGAATATTGCAGACCTTTTGGGGCTGACACCAGATGCGGCCCTTGGCAGTTCTCTCACGTGCCTGATGTCGAGCCGTCAGACATCGGCGATCGCCCAGATGCTGACCCAGGAATCCTTGGAGGTGGTCAATCCCTTCTTGGTGGTGGTGCGCACGGCCCCTAGGGGACGGCGACGGTTTCAAGGAACGTTGCACCGGGTGGGCGATCGGGTCATTTTCGAGCTAGAGCCCCAGCACACCTCCGTTCATCGCAGCTCCATCGAGTTTTATCAGCAGTTCAAACAGGCGATCGCCTCGGTGCGCTATGCTAACACCCTCGATCAGTTGGCCCAAGGCATTGCTCAAGAAGTCTACCGTCTGAGCGGTTTTTCACGGGTGATGATCTACCGTTTTGAGGCCGATCAAAGCGGTGCGGTGATTGCTGAAGCCAAACGCCCTGACCTAGAACCCTATCTAGGGTTGCACTACCCCGCCTCCGATATCCCCAGTCAGGCCCGCCGGTTTTACTATGACCATTGGCTACGGTTGATTCCCAATGCCACCTATCAGCCGGCGCGGTTGATTCCCGAATGCCATCCCCACACCCAAGAGCCCTTGGATCTCAGCCATGCTACCCTGCGCAGTGTGTCTCCTGGGCATCTGCAATACCTAAAAAATATGGGGGTTGCTGCATCCTTTAGCATTTCGTTGATCAACGAGCAGCGGCTTTGGGGACTGATTGTTTGCCATCACGATACCCCCAAGTGGGTCAATTACGAAACCCGCCGCGCCTGTGAACTGCTGGGGCAATTTCTCTCGGTGGAATTTGTGCGGCAGCAGGAACGAGACTTTGTGGCCCAGCAAGCCAAAATTCAAGAGATTCAGCGGCAATTGCAACTGCACCTATCGCCCAATCCCGTGGCGATCGCTGCCATGTTCCAGCATTATCAAACGGATATTTTGAGCTTGGTACAGGCCCAAGGCGCATCCCTTTGGCTCAATCAACGCCTGTATCAGATTGGGGATACTCCTACTAAGCCCGAGACGCTGGCGCTACTAGCCTGGATCCGCCAGCAGGGGGAGGATGTCTTTTGTACCGATCGCTTGGTGCAGATCTATCCAGAAGCCATGCGGTTTAAAGACATAGCTGCTGGTATTTTATCTATCTCCATCATGCTGAAACACGCCGCCTACCACCTGATTTGGTTTCGCCAAGAGCAGGTGCAAACGGTGCATTGGGCTGGCAATCCCTATGAGCATCCCACCTATTTAGATGATCAACAGGTGCTGCGGCTGTCCCCTCGGGGGTCGTTTGAACGGTGGAGGGAAGTGATGCGCGATCGCTCCCTGCCCTGGCAACCGTTGGATCTAGAAGCGGCACGGCAACTGCGCAATACGCTGATGCTGGCGGCCCTGGAAGTTTCCCACAGCGCTATGCAGAAGCTGACGGAGCAGGCGGAGCAGGCCAACCGGGCCAAAAGCCAGTTTTTGGCCAAAATGAGCCATGAACTGCGCACGCCATTAAATGCTATTTTGGGCTTTACCCAACTGATGGCGGGCGATCGCTCCCTGTCCCTTGAGCATCAAGAGCATCTGGGCATCATTGGCCGCAGCGGTGAACATTTGCTGGCGTTAATTAATGATGTTTTAGAAATGTCAAAAATTGAGGCGGGGCAAGTTGAGCTGCATGACATCAGTTTTGATCTGCATCGCACGCTTCGTTCCACGGAAGAAATGTTTGCCCTGAAGGCCAAGCGCCAAGGATTGGCCCTATCGGTGCAGTGGGAACCTGATGTTCCGCAATTGGTCTATGGCGATCAGGGGAAATTTCGGCAGATCTTAATTAACTTGCTGGGGAATGCCGTGAAATTTACGGAGCGGGGGCAGGTATCAGTTCATGTGTCGCACGTTTTAACCACGCCGTCCTTGGGCGAGGTTGTCGGTCATGTGTGGCTCCAGGTTTGTGTGACCGATACAGGGCCAGGCATCCATCCTCAGGATCTCCGGTCTATTTTTGATGCTTTTCAACAAACTGAACGCACCCGCCAATTTACAGAAGGTAGCGGTTTAGGCCTGTCGATTAGTCGCCAGTTTGCTCGCATGATGGGAGGAGAACTGTCGGTGAAAAGCCAAGTCGGTCAAGGCTCGACCTTCACCTATGTGGTGCCCCTTGGTTTCGCCCATGACGTTGACGAACAGCCAGAACCGTTAGCACAATCCGTGGTAGCACTGAAACCTCACCATCACCCCGTGCGTATTCTTGTAGTGGAAGACGTGACGGAAAGCCGTCTATTGCTGGTGAAGCTGCTGGAGGGGGTTGGGTTTCAAGTGTGGGAGGCTGTGGATGGCGAAGAGGCGATCGCCCTCTGGGTTCAATGCCAGCCCCATTTGGTGCTTATGGATCTACAAATGACGCGCATGGATGGTCTAGAGGCCACGCGTGCCATTCGCCAAGCTGAAGGATCCGAGAAGCGATCGGTGATTCTAGTGCTCACGGCCAGTGCTTTTCACAACGATCGCAAGGCCAGCTTCGAGGCAGGATGTGACGACTTCCTCAGCAAACCCTTTCAAGCCGATGTGTTGCTGCAGCGCATTGGCAAGCATCTGAATTTAGAGTATATCTACGCAGATGCGATTGATTCTCCAAATGTGGGTGCTATTCGGCCCCTAATCTCCGAGGATTTGCGCTGTATGCCCCGAGATTGGCAGGTTAAACTACGAGAGGCAGCAATTATTATCGATGAAGCGAAACTATACGACCTCGTGGCTGAAATTCCTTCTCAATCGTCAGACTTAGCTATGTCTCTGACCTATCTAATTGATAATTTTCAGCTAGAAGCGATCGTTAACCTTACTGGTTTTTTGGAGGGCTAAATGGCTCAATCATCCTTGGCCCTGCCATCAAGCGATATTCTGATTGTGGATGATACCCCAGAAAATTTGCGCCTGCTGTCCAAAATGCTGGAATCGCAAGGGTATCGAGTCCGTCGGAGTATTAGCGGGCGAATGGCGCTGCATGCGTCTCAAATCGAACCGCCGGACTTAGTCTTGTTGGATATCAACATGCCTGATATGGATGGCTATGAGGTCTGCCGCCAGCTCAAAGCCCATCCCAAAACCCTGGATATTCCCATTGTTTTCATTAGCGCCCTCGATCACACCCAAAACAAGGTGCAGGCTTTTGAACTCGGTGCCGTGGACTACATCACCAAGCCATTTCAAGAGCAGGAAGTGCTGTCCCGCGTCAAGGCGCAGTTGACGATTCAGCGGCAGCAGCAGCTTTTGCTAGACCACAACCGGCAGCTAGAGCGATCGCACCTTGAGATCCGACTCCTGCTATCCACCATTCAGGCGGCTAATCAAGCAGCAGATATTGACATGGCTCTGCGGGAAATCTTGCGGGAGGTCTGTCAGGCCATCGGCTGGGATTATGGAGAGGCCTGGATGCAATGGGAAACGGAAGAGGTTCTCACGCTGCGCCAGCCCTATCTGCACGCGGCGTCCCAAGATATGACCCAGTTTCAGTACTGTAGTCTACATACCCAGTATCAACAGGGCGAAGGGCTGGTGGGGCAGGTCTGGCAAACCCAGCAGCCTGCTTGGCAAGACAACATCCATCACCATGATTTATTGCCCTGTATTCGCTGTGTCGCGGCCCATCAGGCAAACTTGAAGACGGCGTTTGCGGTGCCGGTGATGCTCCACGATCGCTCCCTGGCCGTGCTGGCCTTCTACAGTGTGGTTGATCGTGCTTTGGATCAACGTCTGCTGGATGTGGTTAGCGCAGTCGCTCTCCAGTTGGGCATATTCATTCAGCAGAAGCAGGCAGAAGAAGCCCTGCGACAAGCGAATTTAGAGCTGCAGCGCCTTGTTTCCCTGGATGGGTTAACCCAATTAGCCAATCGGCGACGCTTTGATGAATACTTAGAGCAGGAATGGCGGCGATCGCGGCGGGAACAACAGCCCCTATCGCTGATTTTGTGCGACGTGGATCACTTCAAGCTGTATAACGATCACTACGGCCATCAAGCCGGGGATGACTGCCTCAAGCAGATTGCCCAGGCGATCACCCAAAGCATTCGCCGACCGGCAGACTTGGCAGCCCGCTATGGTGGCGAGGAGTTTGCTGTGATTCTACCCAATTCGGATTGGGAGGGGGCGGTGCATATTGCCAAAACCATTCAGCAAGCGATCGCCGACCTCCATATTTGCCATGACTATTCCAATACGGCTCCTATGATTACGATGAGCTTGGGGATTTCCAGCCTCGTGCCCTCAGATGCCCATGGTGCAACGGCGCTGATTACTGCCGCCGACCGGGCGCTGTATGAAGCCAAGGCTAAGGGCCGCAATGCCTATCAGTCGGCCAACATGCCCCTAGGCCTATCGTCTACGCTGTTTTAGGCGCTTCAGCCAGCGTCTCACCGGTGAGGACAGAGGACATCAGAAATCCTGGAGACGTTCAAACGTTTGAACGTTGAGCCAGATTTAGCAGCCGGATAAGGCTGGGGTGGGAACTAGGCGATAGAGCAGTTGTCGCAGCACCAGCGCTGTCCAATCCACATCGGCTTCGGTGGTTAAGCGTCCTAGGGTGAGGCGAATGCCGCTTTTGGCATGGCGATCGCTGTAGCCCATGGCTGTCAGAATGGGGCTGGGAGACAGTTGACCGCTATGGCAAGCCGAGCCAGCACTGATGCCAATGCCGGCATAGTTCATCTGCCGCACTAGGGTTTTTCCTGTCAGCGTATCGCCATCGGTGTGGGGTAGGTAGAAGCTGACGTGGTGGGGTAGGCGGTGCAGGCGATCGCCCGTGGGAGCGAGGTGCGGTACATCGGCTAAATAGTCAAATAAGCGATCGCGCAGTTGGATTAATCGTGGCGTCTCGCTGGCCATTTCTTCGCGGGCCAGGTGGGCAGCCACCCCAAAGCCTGCGATCGCTGCTACGGCCTGGGTACCCGATCGCCGCTGCGACTCTTGTCCACCTCCGCCCAACAGCGGCACGAGATCAACGCCCGGCCGCACATAGAGCGCGCCCACGCCTTGGGGGCCGTAGAGCTTGTGGCTGGAAAGAGAGAGGAGATCAACGGGGAGCGATCGCACATCGATGGGCAAGCGGCCGGCCACTTGGACGGCGTCGGTGTGGAACAAGGCCCCATGGCGCTGCGCAATCTTGCCTAGTTCTTCAATGGGCTGTAGCGTTCCCACTTCACTTTGCCCGTAGATCATCGACACCAGCACCGTATCGGATCGCAGGGCAGCCTGTAGATCGAGCCCATTCACCCGTCCTTGGGCATTCACCGGCAGGCGCGTCACTCGCCAGCCCCATTGTTCCAACAGCCGCACTGGTTCGCTGATGGCAGAATGCTCCACGCTGGAGATGATCATATGGCGAGGGGTGGCATAGTGGCGGGCCACACCCATAATCACCATATTGTTGGATTCCGTGCCGCCGGAGGTAAAGGCGATGGCATCGGGTACGGCATTCAGCAGCTCAGCCACCTGCACCCGAGCCTGCTCTAAGACAGTCGCCGATCGATTGCCCCACTGGTGCAAGCTGGACGGGTTGCCCCATTCTTCTGCCAACACCTGCTGCATACGGGCGATCGCTTCTGGGCGGGGGGGAGTGGTTGCACTGTAGTCTAGGTAAATTTGCATCGCGCTTGGCTAACCGTTCCTGCATCTCCAGCATTGACATCCTCTCGACCCCATCGCTAGGCGGTAGGGGAGAGATTCCTTGGGGCACTTGACCGCTATGAGCATCATAGCAACATTGCTCCCGTTGGTAGCGCTCCGCCAGCGTTCAGCTAGGACTGGAGTAGGGCGAAGGGTCTGGATAGAATGGCGGTTCCTGCCCAGAAAGTCTTGGCCAGTGTGAGGGCTGATTGAACGGTCGTATCTCCGTCGTAGGGTGCTGTGAGGCAAAGCCGGAACGCACCGCCGAGGATTGGGCATTACGCGATCGCTACCTAAGATTTGCTACCTATATCGAACTCAGGTTCACCCACGTTCCTAGATTCCTCGGATGCGATCGCTGGCTGGTCTAGGTCACGCTAGGGATGCTTTAGGGGCATTGGTCTTGGGCTGCCTCCTAGCCTGCTGATCCATGGCGAGTCTCCGCGCCTAGCTCCTCACGAGTCCCTTACCCTAGCTTCAGCCGTGCATCGTTCATCATCTAAGTCTTCATCCAAGTGGATTCGTCTAGGTCTTCTGGCCAGCCTAGCTCTGATTGTGGTCATTGGCTTGGCCCGCTGGCAAATTTCCCCAGCTCTTAATCTAGAGTCGTCGTCCGACTCCCTGCAGCTCCTTGAGCCCCTGCCTCAAGATCCTGCTATTCAGGCGTATTTCAACTATTCCCAAGCCGCCTCCTATACCGATCCCTATCGACAGCAACTGCGGTTGGGGGATGACCTAGAACAGGTGTTGGTGGAGGCGATCGCTGCTGCCCAGTCCACAGTAGACGTGGCGATTCAAGAACTGCGTCTGCCGGGGGTGGCCCAAGCCTTGGTGGATCGGCAGCGGGCAGGCGTGCGGGTGCGGGTGGTGTTGGAAAATAGCTACAGCCGTCCCTGGAGTGACCTTTCGCCAGCGGAGGTTCAAGCGCTCGATAGTCGCGATCGCGGCAAGTATCAGGAGTTTTTGGCTCTGGCTGATTTGGATAGCGATGGTCGTGTTTCTGAGGCTGAAGCCTTGGAACGGGATGCGCTGGCTATGATCCAAGCAGCGCAAATTCCCTGGATCGATGACACGGCTGATGGATCCAAGGGCAGCAGTTTAATGCATCACAAGTTTGTGGTGGTGGATCGACAAGTGGTGGTGGCAGGATCGGCGAACTTCACCACCAGCGGCACCCACGGCGACTTTTTTAATCCCGATAGTCGGGGCAATGTGAATCATCTGGTGGCGATCGCCAGCCCTGACTTGGCGCGTTTGTATACGGAAGAGTTTGACCTGATGTGGGGCGATGGGCCAGGCGGACAGCCCGATAGCCGCTTTGGTCTCCAAAAACCGTTGCGATCGCCCCAGACGGTGACCGTTGGCAGCAGTCAGGTGACGGTACAGTTTTCTCCCACATCTGCCTCGCAAGACTGGAACCGTAGCGTCAATGGCCTGATTGGCCGCACCCTGAGTACAGCCAGAACCTCCGTGGATCTTGCCCTGTTTGTATTTTCCGACCAAAATCTGAGCAATCTATTGGAACCCCAGCATCGCCAAGGGGTGCAGATTCGCGTCTTGATTGACCCAGGCTTTATGTACCGTGACTATAGTGAAGGGCTTGACCTCCTAGGACTGGCTTTGCCCAATCATCAATGTCGCTATGGAGAAGGGAATCGTCCTTGGGCATCGCCGATCACCACAGTGGGGATACCACCCTTGGCAGATGGTGATGTGCTCCATCATAAATTTGGGCTGGTTGACAACCGCATTGTGGTGACTGGATCCCAAAACTGGTCGATCAATGCTAATCACAGCAACGATGAAAATTTGTTGGTCATCGATAATCCAACGGTGGCAGCCCATTTTCAGCGAGAGTTTGAACGGCTTTATGCAGAGGCTACCCTAGGCATTCCCGACTGGCTACAGCGGCGAGTGCAGGAACAAGCGGCCCGCTGTGCTTCCTAAGCCGGTGTGAAACAATCCACGGGCGATCGCCGACTTTGTAGTCTGGGGGTAGCGGGTAGCTGGTCGATCGCCCTTTTTTCTGTCAGGATGATTCTGATAGCGATTAAACTGTTAGGGGCTAATGTGCCAGCGGCTCAACAAGACGTCTGAGCATCAGGCGGATTGGTCAACGATCGTTAGCGATCGCCGCTTCCATTCATGGATGGCGCTACCCTGTGGGTATTCTCTAACCCGCTGTTCTCTGTTGTTTTCGTCCTGTAGCTTAATAGACCTGTGCCAAAGCGTATTTCCTCTCTTGTTCCAATGCTGTTGACCCTAGGGTTATGGGGTGTGGTGCCGCCAGCCCATGGCCAAGCCCTGGCACCTCATATTTTGACCTTGGATGCTGACTATCTAGAAAATCAAGGGCTGGGTCTTGCACAAGAAGCTGCCCAATTGGCTCAGTTTCAGCAGTATGAGTTAGCCTTGCCCCGCGCCCAACTCGCTACCCAGCTTGTCCCTGGTAATGCTCAGGTGTGGGCTCTGCTGGGTAACCTTTACCGACAAGTAGATGACATCGATAACAGTATTAATGCCCTGCAGCAAGCGCGGTCCATTGAGCCCGCTAATCCTGGCATTTTGTTTGCTCTAGGATCTGCCTATATTCAGCAAGAGCGGTACAGCCAAGCCATCACCTATCTACAGGCTGGGTTACGCATTGAGCCGGAGGTGCCGGGAGCCTTGTTTGATTTGGGCAATGCCTACTACATGGCTGAGCGCTATGAAGAAGCGATCGCTGAGTATGAAAAAGCCATTGCTCTGGATGAAACCTTTTGGCCCGCCGTCAACAACATCGGCCTAGTGCTCTATGAGCAAGGCGATGTGCAGGGAGCGATTGACTATTGGCAAGCTACGTTAGAGATCGATGCTTTGCAGGCCGAGCCCCAGTTGGCGATCGCGGTGGCGCTCTACCATCAAGGGCAAGAAAGCGAAGGGTTGCGGCTGGGAGAAGCTGCCCTGCGCTTGGATCAACGCTATGCGGAGTTAGACTTCTTGCGGCTGAATCTTTGGGGCGATCGCCTGATGGATGATGCTCAGGAATTTCTGGCCCTGCCCCAGATCCGGCGCACCATTTCTGGATTAACCGGCGCATCATTTGAGTAGCTAGGGCAAGGGAGTAGCTAGATCAAGCTAGTCGGCTCATTAGTCGGTAAACACTTCCTCGTGGGCATCCTCGTTGAGGTAATGCTGCCATTCCACATCGGGCATTTGTTCAAAGGCCTGGCGCACGGATACTTCCCATAGCCGACGGATTTTTGCCAAATAGGGATCTCCCACCCGTAGCTTGAGCTGGTTTTGCACCACAAAGCTGTCGGTCTCATACATCATGAGGTTAATGGGTGGCCCTACTGAGATGTTGGACTTCATGGTGGAGTCGATGGACAGTAGGACACATTTGGCGACCGCATCGAGAGGTGTCTCAAAGGTGATGGTGCGGTCTAGGATGGGTTTTCCATACTTGGTTTCGCCGATTTGTAGGAAGGGCGTTTCGGGGGTGGCTTCTATGAAGTTGCCTTGGGTATACACCAGATAGAGGCTGGGGCGATGGCCCAAAATTTGTCCTGCCAGCAAAAAGCTACAGCGGAAATCAATGCCGTCTTTTTCTAGCCAGGGGCGATCGCGCTCCTGTACCTGACGAATTTTGTCGCCTAAGTATCGGGCAATTTCATACAGCGTCGGCAGCGTATGGAGATTTTCTATCTCGTCGCTTTTTAGATCTTGCTCAATGGAGTAGAGAACACTCTGGGTCATCGACAGGTTGCCAGCGGTGCAAAGCATAATCACCCGCTGTCCGGGCACCGAGAAGTCAAATAGCTTTTGGTAGGTGGAAATATAGTCCACCCCTGCATTGGTGCGAGAGTCAGCCGCTAGCACCAATCCGTAGCGCGTCACAATACCAAGACAATAGGTCATAGCAGCTCAAAACAATGGGGATCAATCCGGCGATCGCCTGGGGGAAGGCTGAGGATAGCACTCCGATTTAGGGGGCAGGATGACCGTAACAGGGACTATACCAAGGAATGTAAGGCGTTACTTCTTCTCAGGGTGTGCATCGGCGATGGTGGGCGCACCTAGCTGATTAATGGCACAAATGAGTTGATAGAGCCGCCCTAGATCGCGTTGGTTGAAGTGCATGACCAAACGGGGAAGTCCGTCTAGTTCTGGGTTGGGCTCCGATACCACTGCCGGGCTTTTCTCAATTCGCCCTTGGACTAAGATATCGTGGAATGTCTCATTTAGTTCTTCCACCGCCGCATCCGATAGCTCAGACTTCAAGCGGATGACTAAGCGATCGCCCACGTAGCGACTGGAGTGGTAGACCTGATAGAAGCTCATGATCACCTCACAGGCCACGTCGATGTTGTCGGTGATTGTGTACAGGCTGAGATCATCGGGACTAATCAGATTGGTTTTCAGCAGGTGCTCTCGAATGTGGGCATCCCAACTTTTCCAGTAGCCCCGCCCTGGCTCATCGACTAGGACAACGGGAATTAAGGGAGATTTTCCAGTTTGCATGAGGGTGAGGCATTCAAAGGCCTCGTCCTGGGTGCCAAATCCTCCCGGAAAGAGGGCGACGGCGTCGGTTTCTCGCAGGAAAAATAGCTTGCGGGTAAAAAAGTACTTGAAGTTGATCAGCTTGGCATCGCCTTCAATAAATGGATTGGAGGTTTGTTCAAAGGGAAGTTCAATATTGAGCCCAAAGGATTTAGCGGCAGTGGCCCCTTCGTTGCCGGCCTGCATAATCCCGCCGCCGCCCCCGGTCATCACCATGAAGCCCTGCTGGGTGATTTGATGGGCAAAGGCTGCTGCCATCTGGTATTCTGCGGTTTCCGGGCTCATGCGGGCTGAGCCAAAAATGGCGATTTTACGCACATGGCGGTAAAGGTAGAACACCCGAAAGGCTCGCTCCATGTCTTGCAGCGAGGAGTTTAAAATTTTCCAGTCGAGGCGATCGGCTTCCACCTCAGCCATGCGCACTAGGGTCATGAGGGCGCGCTGAATGAGCTCACCATGGTCAAGGTCAGGAAGCTGGGTGAGGAGGGTGTTGATTTCTGCTTGAAGCGCGTCTAAAGACTGATGGGATGGATAGGCAGTCATGACCGGTTCCTGAAAGACGGCATCCTATTCTATCGAGATTTGTTAGGCTCTGTCTTGATTTCACCAGGTATCTAGGGTCTACGTTACAGGACGTAATGGAGCCCCTAGGAAGACAGCAAGGACTATCTGCCGCCGTGGCCTAGGATAACTCCAGATGTAGCGATCGCTTCGGCAAGAATTGCTATACTGTGCCTAAATCTAGCTAGATTGTCCGTTTCATCTTCATCTCTAGCTTGTAGGGTTTTTCGGCGGATCGATGGCTTGGCTGTAGCCACTGGATGTTAACGGCTGGAATCGCAGTAGGACGGTAGCCATGGGAAAATCAATCCGGTTTCATCTTCGACCCACGGCGATCGCTATGATCACCGTGGCATCACGACTTGCCCTAGGCACTGTGGGACTGGGTTTACCCATGATGCTGGGAGCTGCACCGCTGCAAGCGGCCCAACTCACCCAATGGTCGTTTGATGCATCCAGCCGTAGCTTGACGGTCACGGTGCCCAATGGACGTAGTCCAGACTATTTCCTGTTGGCCCAACCGCCGCGAATTGTGATTAACCTGCCAGGGACAGATGTGGGCAATGTGCCTACGGAGCAGTCCTACAGCGGCATGGTGCGACATATTCGGGTCGGCCAATTTCAACCGGGCACGGCTCGTATTGTTATAGAACTAGCGCCAGATGTAGTTTTTGCGCCAGGACAGGTGGAATTGCGTCCCATAGAGGGCGATCGCTGGGTGATTCGACCGTTGCTGGAGGGCGATACGCCGTCGGTGGCTGCAGCGCCCCCGGATGTATCCGTGGATTCTAGTCGTGGCGACGTGGAATTCTCTGTACCAGCGCCGACTTCCCCTAGCCCAGTTGCTTCTCCTAGCCCATCTCCTCCGCCTGCCCCTACGACTTCGTCGAGTCTGCCCAGCGCCAATGTTCTACCTGAGCTAGAGCCCGGTGCCATTGAAGTTATGGTGCCACCGCCAGCGTCGCCGCCTCCGGTTGCCTCGCCTGCTCCTGTGCAGGAACCGGCTCCGGCGTTAGAGCCCGTGATCGAGCCTAGGTTAGAGACAGATGCTTCTGACGATAGGGCTGAGGATCCTGAAGAGCCGGAAGCTCCTGCTCCGGCTGCAGCACAGCCCGTTGTCGTCGAGCCGCCTGCGTCATCGACACCTTCTCGCCCTACAGATACGGTGGACTTTGGTCAACCTTTGCCCACCAATACCCCAGCGATGCCAGAAACCCCAGCCATACCAGAGACCTCAGCGACAGTGGTGGCCGCCAGTCCGTCCATATGGTTGCCGGCTGGTACGGTTTTGACCCTGCGCTATCCAGGGGAGCGATCGCTCGATTTACCTTTGGCTGTTCCCCGCCAAGAGGTGCTACTGGTCAGTCAACCGGTGGTTGATACAACCGGGCAAGTGCTGGTGCCGGTTGATAGTCAAGTCCTAGGGCGTTTTGAGTCATCATCGTCGGGCAGCCGCTTTGTGGTTCAGGCCTTATCGGTGAATGGGCAAAATATTCGGGTCACAGGACAGTCATCCACGATCACGGCGCGGCGTTCTAGGGCGATCGCCCCTGAGCAAATCATTGACGTTCAGCTAACGGAAGATCTGGCCTATCGATAGGTCTAGAGCCGATGGAGTCCTTGGACTGGCGTCTGAGAATATAGGCCAATCAAAAATCGGGCAGACGCTCTCCCGAAGGAGGTCATCTACCCGACTCATTAACCTGGGTTTCAAGGCACTCTGACTGGATTCACACCAATGTCAGCCCCAGTTAGCCTAGCTCAGAGCTGCACCGCTACGGTCGTAGCTGGCCCGGAAGGAAGGATGAACCTTACCTTGCACGTGATTCCAATACTTGGCAGCTTCAGCCACAGGCACGCCAACTTCAGCGTCCAAACGGGTTAGCATGGCTTGCTGGCGTTGCTTGATGGTGCGGTGATGACCCATCATCAAAGCCCGCGCCCGATCTTGCACATCTAGAACAGCCGCTTTGACGGGTTCTGCTACCGCTGCCATGACTTGGGCAACCGGAGTTGCTTCAACCTCAGGGGCGATCGCTGCATCCATCACAGGCTGAGTGGATGCGTACCAAGCGTTGCGATATTTCAGATCCAGCGTGGTTTGCTGAACAAAAACTTTTTTAGGGTTACGGAATCGGATGTCAACGCCCCGGTAGGTGCCAACAGACGTCGAGTCGCCTAGTTCAACAGCCGGAGGGGTGTAGTTGTATGTGGTGCCGCGATATGTGAGTTTCATGGATTCGCCTCCTACTCAAGTTGATGCGAGTGTTTGGGTTTGAGGCGCGTTCCTTCAGGATTACTCCTTACTTCCGTCTCCCTTTCTCTAAACTTAAAGTATCTTAAATCTTGATTCGTGGGAGATGAACGATTTACTTTCTGTATCTATTGTTACTGTTTGCCAGGGTGGATGTCAAGCAAAACTGAATTTGTCTTGAAAACTTTACATTGGCGAGATAGGAGGTTCCTGGGCAGCCTGACCTGTCTGGGCAATGAGGGGAAAATCTTCTACAACCTGCCAATACCGGCGGTTGTGGCGCAGCAGCGAGAGGCGATCGCTCCTGAAGTTGGCCGTTAACCTACGGTGTTGGAGGTCGCTCCAGGCGGTGCGGAAGGTGGAGCGGGTCACATTTCGGGAGGCGACGGTGAGGTGGGGGGTGAAGCCGCGCCGCTGTTCAACAGGGTCAACGATGCCTAGACGCTGCTCAAGCTGCTGGCTGAGGGTTGTTTGGAGATCCATGAGCCCCGGCGTTGGTTCCACATGCAGATAGAGCACCCGAGGGGGAAAGGCGGCAAAGCCAGAAAGCGTGATGTCAATGGGAGCTTGGGTTTGGGCGATCGCTGTGAGGGTTTCTAGGAGGCGATCGCTCTCTGTCCATAAAAATGGCGGATAGAGGGTGATATGGGGCGGTGCTTTGGCGGTGCTGGTTTGGAAGCGATCGCTCAGCTCTTGGATGATTTGCAGGGCCGCATCCTGGATCTCGGGTGGTGGGATCAGGGCGATGAAGAAACGGGCTTCGCCAGGATGGGAAGATTGGCTAGGGGTCATGCTAGACATGATGAGGCTCTGTTGCATTCATGGGAAGGACAGGGGGATTCGCGCTATGCTAAAAGACCCAAGTGATGGGGGTTTGGGTTCGTCCCAGTGATTCACATTGATCTCTAGTGATCTCTGCAGTAGCTATGCCTTGGTTTGTCAAACTTGAACGGGGTATTGTGGACAAGGCCACCTTCGACCAGTATGTCCCGGCCCATATTGATTATGTCCAGTCCCTGATCGCCCGCGGCCATGATGCACGCAGTGGCTACTGGGCGGAGCGGGGCGGGGGGATGTTGCTCTTCCAGGCTAGGTCGCTGGAGGAGGCAGAGGCGATCGTCGCCAATGATCCCTTAGTTCAAAACCACTGTGTAGACTATGAACTCCATGAATGGCGCATTGTGGTGCAGTAAAACGTGAGATCCGTCATGGGTAGTGGAGAGTAACGAGCATTATGGGTAAAAATAGCAGCGGGCAGAAGATCCTTTCAGATAATCGCCAAGCCCGCCATCAATATGAAGTATTAGAGCGCTTTGAAGCTGGCATTGCCCTCAAGGGAACGGAGGTGAAGTCTCTACGATTGGGCAAGGCTAATCTGCGGGACGGGTATGCCCTGATTCGGGATGCGGAGGTGTGGTTGCACAATGTGCATATTTCTCCCCACGAAAGCGCCAGTCAGGTCTTCAACCATGATCCCCGCCGTGTCCGTAAGCTGTTGCTCCACAAGGACGAGATTCGTCGGTTGGTGGGCAAGGTGGAGCAGCAGGGGCTGACGTTGGTGCCGCTGAAGCTGTACCTAAAGGAGGGGCGGGTCAAGGTAGACCTTGGGCTCTGTCGTGGGAAGAAACTGCATGATAAGCGTGAGGCGCTGAAGCAGAAGCAGGAGAAACGAGAAACGGCCAGGGCGCTGAAGGATTACTAAACGCCTGGTTCACCGAAATCGGCTTGACCTAGGTCACCATCTTCACCCTCGTCGCTAGGAAGCGATCGCTCCCGACTAGGTGATTCGGTGCTGGGGAGAACATAGTAGCTAGCCACGAGGGCCACCATGCCCCACCAGAGGGTGCTGACCTGGGGGCGATACCAGACGGTGTCTACGACGCCATGGGCCAACATCCCGATCATGGTGGCGATCGCACCCATCAGCCAGAAGCCTTGTACATGGCTGAGCTTGCGTAGTCGTTGCAGTTGAGTCCAGCCTTGGTGAAAGGTGACGAGCAACAACCACACCATGCAGGTTAAACCAATCAGACCGGTTTCTGCTGCCACTTCCAGCAGGATGGAATAGGCGCTAAGGGCGGTGTAGCCTGGCTGTTGGTAGAAGGGATAGACTCGATTGAAGGCGTTATTACCAGGGCCAATGCCTAGGATAGGCCGGTCTTTGATCATCTCAATCACCGACATCCACACATTGATGCGGAAGTTGTTGCTGCTGTCTTCCCGGCCCACAAACATACTGGCAACGCGATCGCGCAGGGGTTCGACGGCCATGACGGCGACAAAGACAAACCCTACGGATAGCCCCAACACGATGGGAATCGACCAAATGCGCCAGAAGCGTGGCAGGTGGATGCTATACCAATGCACCAGCAACAGCACCAGGGCGAATCCGCCGATGACCAGACCAATCCAACCGCCTCGGCTGAAGGTGAGTACTAGGCAGGCGGTATGGGTGACAAACATCACGCCGGCCAGGGCTTTGGGCAACCAGCGCTGCCAGGCAAACATCGCCACAGCACTGAGCATGACAGCAGGCATGACATAGGATGCCAAGAGGTTAGGATTACCCAAGTAGCTATAGACGCGGGTGGTGCCAGCTAGGGATGAGTCTACATCCACCCAGGTGGCCAAGGCATTGGCACCAAAGAAGAATTGGCGAATACCCACAGCGCTGACGAGCAGCGAGACATGTAGATAGATGCTGATGAGGATGGAGCGCATCTGGGGCGATCGCAACAGCCGCGTCATCCACACGAACAGCAGCAGATAGAGGGTGAGTTTTACCCAGCCATCGAGGGCCGCACTGCGCACGGGAGAGAGCACCGTGGCCAGCGTGGCGATCGCCCAGTAGAGACCCACCAGCATATGGATGGGCGTAATCCGGCGTAGGTCGGCAGGTTCCGACACAACTCGTAACAGCCAAAAGGCAGAGGCTGCCATCAGCAAAATGCCGATGAGGGTCGTCGAGACAAACGGCGCAAGAACATAGACTAAGGCCGCCAAGACAAGGGCGATCGCCTCACTCCACTGCAAGAGCCAACTGCTCGATCGCCATGTCTGCAGAAGCGGCAGCCACCGCAGAAGATAGCTAGATGAGGCCCAACGTCCCAGAAACTCTAGGGGTACAGGGCGTATCAATAAAACCTGTTGCCAAACGGAAGTCATAGGCGGTTGAGGCAAAATGGAGATGGGCAGGCGGTGATCAGTATAGCTGGTTTGGGGAGGCTAGCTCAGAGGCAATGGAGTTGTGCAACCTGGGGGGCGATCGCCAACATCCCAGAGATTCCGCTGGCTGAGCGAAGCCGTTTGTCCTGAGGACAGGCTACGCCAACGTAAAACGTCTCCCCAAGGGAGAAAGCCAAAACCCAGCCACATTCCAGACACTCCGCTGGCTGAGCGAAGCCGAAGCCGAAGCCAAAACCCCAGCCAGAGACTCCGCTGGCTGAGCGAAGCCGAAGCCCAACCCCAGCCAGAGACTCCGCTGGCTGAGCAAAGCCGAAGCCCAACTCTTGTTCCCTTCGACTTCGCTCAGGGAACAAGGATGCCCTATTCCAGAGTACATGTTCGCCGCAGAGCACTAATCACCGAGAGTGACGATCGCGCCACGGGTATCGAGCTGTAGCGCTTCGACGCGGGCCATCAACCCTTGTTCCACCCAGGCTCGTTCAATAGCAGCCTGCACCGCCGTGGTCGCTTGGGGTGGACACAGGGCCAGCAACGTCGGGCCAGCGCCGCTGATCACCACCCCGTGGGCACCAACGCTGGCCGCTGCTGCTGCAACCGCTTCATAGCCGTGGATCAAGGTTTGGCGGTAGGGCTGGTGAATGCGATCGCCGAGGGCGCTCTTCAGCCAGTCGCCCCGTCCATTGGAGAGCCCCCGAATGAGCAGCCCCATATGGGCAATGTTGTAGATGGCATCGGCACGGCTGTACTGCTGGGGCAACACCCTGCGAGCTTCTTCGGTGGATAGCTCAAAGTTGGGAATGGCCACCACTGGGATGATGTCAAAATGCCAAGGAACGTCGCACACCGTCCACTGTCCTTGATCATCTGCTGACGCCAGACGACAGCCCCCTAGCAACGCCGGCACCACGTTATCGGGATGGCCTTCAAGGGCGATCGCTAGATGCATGATCTCAGTTTGGCTGAGGGGCGATCCGGCCAGAGCATTGGCACCGAGCAGCCCCCCCACAATCGCCGTGGCGGAACTTCCCAGACCGCGCGCTAGGGGCACTCCCAGTTGAATCCGAATGGCGACCGGCGGCGGTGGTTGCTTGAGGTGCTGGAAGAACGCCAGAAAGGTTTGATAGACCAGGTTGCGCTGATCACACTGCACCCGATCTGCCTCTGTGCCTTCAACTTGAATAGTGACGAGCTGCTCGGAGGTTGGGGGCAGGTGGTCAAAGAAAAATTGGTTATACATCGATAACGATGCACCAATGCAGTCGAAGCCGGCACCCAAATTCGCCGTCGTTGCCGGAACAATCACAGTCACACTAGGGGGCACAGATAGGTTTCCTCACAAGTCGCCAATCCCTATTCAATCATGAGGACTCGACCGCGATCGCACCTGGATCCCTCAATGTGAAAAATTCAATGTGAAAAACTGGGCTAGAAATTGCCATAGGTAGCGATCGCCTGGGTCAACCGATCAAGAACCTCAGGGACAGCGATCGCCCCCAATTCTCCCGAGGCCCGGGTGCGAATGCTCAGGGAGTTGCCTTCAGCTTCCTTGGCTCCCACCACCGCCATCACCGGAACTTTTTCCTTCTCGGCATTGCGGATCATTTTACCCAAGCGTTCGCCGCTGAGATCCACCTCAGCTCGGACACCCAGGGATTGCATATGCTCCACCACCTGCCGGGCAAAGGTAAGCTGCTCAGAGGTCACCGGCAGTAAACGCACCTGCACCGGAGCCAGCCACAGGGGAAAGTCGCCAGCATATTCTTCAATCAAAATCCCGATTAAACGCTCCAGGGAGCCAAAGGGCGCTCGGTGGATCATCACGGGACGCTGGCGGGTACCGTCTTCGGCGACATATTCTAGGTCAAAGCGCTCTGGCAAGTTGTAGTCAACCTGTACGGTACCCAGCTGCCACTCTCGCTCTAGGGCATCCTGCACCATAAAGTCGAGTTTGGGGCCGTAGAACGCCGCTTCTCCAATGCCGAGGAAGTGGTTCATCCCCAAGGTTTCCACCGCTCGCTGAATGGCGGCTTCGGCTTTGTTCCAAGCATCATCACTGCCGATGTATTTGTCTGACTTGGGATCGCGGAAACTTAGCCTGGCCTTAAAGTTGGTGAGCTGCAAAGCCTTAAAGACCGACTGGATTAGATCCACCACCTTGAGGAATTCGTCGTTGAGTTGCTCCGGCGTGACAAACAGGTGAGCGTCATCTTGGGTAAAGCCGCGCACTCGGGTGAGACCGCCCAGTTCTCCCGACTGTTCATAGCGATAGACCGTGCCAAATTCAGCAAAGCGCAGGGGCAGTTCCCGGTAGGAGCGCAGGCTAGATTTGTAAATTTGGATATGGAACGGACAGTTCATGGCCTTGAGGACAAACCCCTCATCTTCCGATGCTCCCATCATCGGGAAAAGGTCATCGCGATATTTCTGCCAGTGCCCCGAGGTTTTAAACAAATCGACGCGCCCGATGTGGGGCGTGACCACCTGCTGGTAGCCTCGGCGGATCTGTTCTTGCTTGAGGAAGTCTTCCAGCAGCGATCGCAGCACCGTCCCCTTCGGCGTCCACATGGGCAAACCTGGGCCCACGGAGTCCGAAAAAATGAATAACCCTAGCTCCTTGCCCAGACGACGGTGATCCCGGCGCAGGGCCTCTTCCTTGCGGCGCTTATATTCCGCTAGCTGCTCCGGCGTTTCCCAAGCGGTGCCATAGATCCGCTGGAGCTGAGCCTTGGTTTCATCGCCGCGCCAGTAGGCCCCAGCCAAACTTTCTAGGTCAAAGGCCTTGGGGTTGAGATCCTGAGTATTCTCCACGTGGGGCCCGGCGCAGAGATCCCACCAAGCATCGCCCAGATGATATAGGGTGATGGGTTCCTTCAGGTCTTGGAGGATTTCTAGCTTGTAGGGTTCTCCCAGGGTCTGAATGCGGCGCTCTGCTTCTTCCCGGCTGACCTCCTCGCGGATCACCGGCAGCTTGCGCTTGATGATTTTCACCATCTCCTTTTTAATGGCCTTGAGATCCTGCTCCGTGAACGGCTCAGGACTGTCAAAGTCGTAGTAGAAACCATTTTCAATCCAAGGGCCAATCGTCACCTGCGCCTTGGGAAACAGTTTCTGCACCGCCATGGCCATGACGTGGGAGGTCGTGTGGCGAATGCGTTTGAGGAGATCGGATTCGCTGGTCTTGGGCAGACGGATGGGCTGCTGATCGGCGGGCTGAGCTTGCATAGAATCGGA
>RECH01000198.1 GCA_007694125.1 Leptolyngbya sp. DLM2.Bin15 | reverse complement strand
AAGTCGATGTCGATGTCGATGTTGAGGTCGCGGTCAATGGCGAGGGCGATGTCGATGTCGAGGTCGAGGATGATGGCGAGGATGCG
This sequence comes from Leptolyngbya sp. DLM2.Bin15, assembly GCA_007694125.1. Taxonomy (GTDB): domain Bacteria; phylum Cyanobacteriota; class Cyanobacteriia; order RECH01; family RECH01; genus RECH01. The sequence continues at coordinate 6,195 of RECH01000198.1, read as the reverse complement.
GTCGCGGTCGATGTCGAGGTCGATGGTGCGTTCGATGGCGAGGACTCGGTCGAGGGCAAAATAAAATGCACGAATTGCAGCTACCTTATAGGGTGCTTCGACCGATCTTGATTTTTGGTCTACCCAGGTGAGAAATTTCTGTAGTTTTTTATCGTTCGCCAGCATCGGGTCAATCTGCTGCTTCATTAGCATCAAGAGCTGGTCAGCAGATTCCATCCGTTCTGCGACCAGCAGGAACACTTCTCGCCAGCGTTGTTCATGCAGGTGCATCACCAACGCCTGGAGTGCTGTAGGTTGATCCGGGCTATCCACAATAGCCTTGGCTGTGAAATACTCATGGAACGTTAAGTGAGAAAAGGAATAAATCCCGGTAGCTCGTTCTGTCAGCAGGCCATGTTGAGCTTCAATGGATTTCAATACGGCATGACTATCGACTAACAGGGCATCGGGATCGGTATGAGCGTCGGGTAAATTCTGAATGTATTGGCTAATCCGCTGCTTGGCCACATCTTCTCGAAAGAAGTAATCCCCTCGCTCAAAGGTGTATTTCGCGAGTTGCCCGAGTAAATTCTCTTTGCGTTCCACCGGCAGGCGTTTGTAGACGTCTTCTCGTTTAATGCGTCGTTGCCCATCCCATTTCCGCAATAAGACCTCTAGAGCCCGCCGATAGAGTTCAGATCTGCTTTGCGGGAACTCCGAAGATTGCTCAAACTCTAGACATAGCAGGGTGAGCAGCAGGGGATTAATGGCCAGTTCTTTGATGGGCTTATGCTCATTGATGGCTTTCCAGAAAAGCTTGGCCACCGTGGAGTTGCCTTTTTCATCCAGATTCTCTGGCTCCTTCACTTTGAACCATTTATCCGCAAAATCCTGGATTTGCTCATCGCTAAAATCGGCCATCTCCACATCCGTGAACTGCTCAAACACATACTCCCTCGCAGCGATGCGACAGGTGATCACAATGTGAGACGCTCCATAGTGATGGGCAAAGGCTCGAATCTCGCCCAAGACCCGGTCATGGTCTTGCTCCAACACTTCGTCTAAGCCATCCAGCAACACCAATCCCCGACCCTGTTCTAAAAGACTACTAACGGCTTCTGTGGACAGAGAGGGGGAGAAATAGCGGGTGATAAATGGCAATAGACCAGGGCGATCCACTGTTTCAGCAAACTCCTTCAGTGTGACAAAGATCGGCACTTGGTCTTGAAGAAAATCGCCCTGATTGCACAGCGTGGCCAGCCGCTTCAGGAATGTGGTTTTACCCGCCCCTGGTCGCCCCAAAATCATGAGCTGCTTTTTGGCCCGCACCGCCTCCAGCCCATCCACTCGCCGTTCACGCACTGCCCCCAGCAGAAAACGGTCAAAGTCCTCCGGCGATTGCCCCTGCATCAAGTCACCCAGATCTTGCCGGGTTCTACCCGTGATTTTCTCCAGAATATTGACATCGGTGTAGATCGCGCCAACGCCAATGGGCTGTCGCATATCCAGCACTTTCATTTCTCCGCAGCGCTTTTCGATATCTGCGTTCCCATGCGATCGCGCTTGCTGCACTAGCCCATCTAGCTCATCCGGGTCTGGGGCCACATCGACCAACGCTGGAGGAGGGGCAATCTTTTTCAAGCCTGCTACTATCTCCCAATCCAGATCAAGCTGCTTACAAAGCTTCTTAAAGTTGGCAGTAAGGATCGGCGTTCCCTTATAAAACTTTTGAACCGAAGAACGGTGTATATTTCCCGCTTGGTCGCCAATGCCTTGAGCAGACTCCTCACTAATGCGCCGCTTCTCCTCTATCAGCGCCAACCCTTCTGGTGTGGCTGCCATTGTTCGCTTTGTTCGGTTTGCCATCGCTCAACTGCCGGAGAGGTGAGCCGATTATAACCAAGATCACCAAAGGTTGTACAAAGGTTGAACAAAGGTTCTACAACCTGAAACCATTGCCTGAACAGCGATGCAAGGATTTGGATTCATACTAAAAGAGTCCATTCATCCAAGTACACGCCATGACAACTAACCTCCACCTCCAACCCCACCAGCCCAACGACAGCATCCTGCGCGAACGCATCCGGCAGGCGCATTGGGGCTTCAACCTCTCCCTAGCCTTCACCAGCCTCAGCGCCGTCATCACCGTCACAGGTGTTGTTCTCCTCGCCACCGGCCAGCTTCCCCAGGGCAGCTACGCCACCCTAGGCGGTTTGACCTCCACCGCTGTTGGTCATCGCTGTGTGCAACTGTCCCGCGACGCCAACGATCGCCTCGATCGGCTCACTCGGGAGCAAGACGAGGCCCAGGAGAAGCCGTAGTGCTAGACACATCAAAGCGGAGTACTGGCGATCGTACTCCGCTAGGTGTTTTTAGGATGTATGGGGGTTCGTGATGCCCGCCACGGTAGGCGACTCATCGTTATGATGGGCGAATTGGGTCAGCGGGGCGCTGGAAACTTATGAAGGAGAGTCGTAGCGCTTAGGATCTTTTTTGGGCTTCTTAGCACCGCTGGTATCTGCCTTCGGTCGTTTAGCTTCCTTATTACCGTTCTTTTCCTTTCCCATGACTGTGTTACCTAATTTAAGGACTTGACTATTGCTGCCTGAGTTGATGCTTGAGGCATTCGTGACTGCAAAATTTACACTTCAGACAGTTTCTTATCCGACTGTATAAGATACCAGGACTAGGACTTTTTACAATTTATGCGGAAGCGCTAGGGCATTAAACCTAGGGCGTTAAAACCTACCTGGGTATTCACCGTGGCGAACTGGCAACGGGTAGCGTCGTGGCTGGCTTGCCTTCATTCTAGTCGGTATTGATTGGCTTGAACCGATCGCAGATGAATTATTGAGCAGCGGCCTGCACCCAGACCTCCATTTCGGTGAGCTGTAGCGGCCCATACTGGGTGGCCAGGGCCACATCGGCGGCATCTCGACCGTAGGCAATGATGATGCGATCGCCCCTAGGTTCTGGCTGAGTTGCATCGAAGGTATACCAGCGATCGCCTACGTAGGCCTCAAACCAAGCGTGCAGATCCATTGGCTTAAGGTCGTACAGATAACCCACGACCATGCGGGCAGGAATGGTGAGGCTGCGGCAGAGGGCGATGCCTAGGTGGACAAAATCGCGGCAGACGCCGACCCGGTTTTTTTCGGTTTCTAAGGCCGAGGTAGAGGCATCGCTGGTGTCGTATTGGTAGTCGATATGGGTGTAAATCCAGTGGCGGATGGCTTCAACTTGGTCGTAGGCGGGCTCGATGTCGGCCACAATGTCGTTGGCTAACTCGGCCATCAGGTCTGACTGACAGTAGCGGCTGGGCAAGAGAAACTGAAGGGTCGCGTGGGGCAGGTCTTGCACGGGCACAAACTCGGCCCCAAACTGCACATGGATGCGATCGGCAACTTCAGCGATGATGGTGCTGCGCACCCGCAGTTGCCCAGTGGGTACGACTAACCGCTGGCAGAGGTTGCCGTAGCTATCCGCGTAGTCCACGGCGGACACTTGGGGCTCAAACTGTAGGTTGGTCTGAAGAATGTGCTGGGCCGATCCCCCTTGGGGCTGTAGCATCAAAATGAGCGGCGCAGGCTCCGCTGTCTCAAACAAAAGTTCGCACCCGGCATTGAGTTGCATTAGATCTCTCACGTAGTCTTCTTAGAATAACGTGGAGCCAGGCGGATGGTCTCAGCCCAAGGTAGGGTTTTGGGCTGAGCGTGATAGATTGCCCATCGGGAACTGAGTCTACGGTTTGAATCTAGGCTGTCTGAGTTGATGTATACCATGAACCCTTAGGCAGCCTGCCGTACCATCAGAGGTGGACTTTCTGCATTGCCCCCCCATCTCTTGGCGTTACTTGCTGCTGTTGGGCGTTTCATCAGCACTTGTTTCGTATCTTGCTGAGTCAACGTATTCAGCAAGATACAAAGCGGGATTGAGGCGATTAATCTCGATTTTCGAGTGCGTGTCTAGACGTGATGGGGGGCGATCGCGTCCCTCATCCTAAAAGACTACTTGCGTCCCCCCAGCCACTTAGCAGCGATCGCCCCAAACGCTGCACCAATGAGCGGGTTACTCAAAAATTTCACTAATGCCGGCTGATCGGCCAGCACCTCATGGAACACATCGGGATGGTTGTGATAGGTAAACCCCGCCAATTTACTCACATCATCTGCACTCATTCGCTTAGGATTATGGGTCGATAATGACAGTTGGCTTTCCAAAGCACGAACATATAAGCCGCGCTTTTTTAAGTGGCTCAAAAACTCTTTGGCCACATCATCGCGCTGGTTGGGTTTGATTTGAGCGATCGCCTTTTGCAGTTCTGGCTCCATCTGGCTAGCCGGTACGCGATCGGGGCTGAGGGACTGACTGAACAATTGATGGCGCTCAGTTCGTGACGATCGCTGCGCAAAATCATCAAAGTTTTGGTAATCGTCGTTGCTGGATGCATCGGGCAACGTTTCTGAGTCGCCTCCTTCCAGATCCTGCATGATTTGCCGTTTGTACTCGTCGCTACTAGCCATTGCTTTAACGTCCTTATCAAGAAATTGTTGAATTTTATCGATCTAAACTTTTCTGTCCTACCTAGGTAAGTAGAAAATCCTATTTGGTTGTAGGATACTTTGGCGGCATCGTAAGGCATCCATAGTCTGTGGGACATTGTGTTGCGGCTATGCCTCATGGCACCCTGCAGCTAAGATTTTCTAGCCTGCCTAGATAGATTCTTAGATTCTTATCCCATGTCGCGACGTTGGTCTTCCAGAGAGCCGTTAGCTCGCAGCCTCATACTCGATCTGCTTAGACTGGGCATCGTAACGCGCCGTGAGAATCAGCTTTTTATCTGGCGCATAAACCAAAACGCTGAGATCTTGGTTGGGGAAGCTTTTACGGAAGCCTTGGGCGAGGGATTGCGCCAGTGCTTTCACGTCATCCGGGCGAACCTGGGTGGAAATTACGGCTCCTAGTTTGTTGTTGTTCCGGACAAAAGCATCGGTAATTAAGCCTTTGCTCGTTTCAACCACCCAATCCCCAAAGGCTTGGCCTGTGGCAGAATCGCCCCGTGCAAGTTGGGCATATTCAGCACTGCGAGTGAAGGCAGAATTGCTGGCCTGGGGGGTCTGGGTGCCGGTGCCACCACAGGCTGTGGTTAATACCAGAATGCAGACGAGAACCAGAGCCATGAAGCTATGACGCATACGAGAAGCAGGGTTCATGGCTTGTAATTGTCCCCTGGGCGAAGTCGTGGGACTAGCCTTCCCGAGGGGAATAGGAGATGTCTCGTATGGGGTTTGGCTTTGCTCAGCCAGCGGAGTCTTGGGGGCGCTGATCATGTTTTCACCTGTGTTGAGAGATGGCTGTGGGTTGAGGCGGGCCGTAGCCCGAATATTCAAGTGCTGAGTGACCCACTCCAAAACGGTGGGTCACTCAGCCTGGTTTATGGAACAACAAATCGGGTCGCGGCTACGAACCCAGCAAGGGCCGAGGTTGCTAGCGAGAACAAGGCTGAGCCAAAGACCCACCAAGCCGCCTGCGCCGCCATTTTGCGTGTTTCCCGCACCTGCCGTTGGGCTTCATCTTTGATGGACTGCAGTCGCCGCTGGGTTTCCTGCTGCACCCGCTCCACTTGATGCAGCACGTTGTCCCGCGCGGCTTCAACTTGGTCAATGATGCCGTTGGCATCGGCTTCAGAGATGTCATCACGGGAACTCATCACCGCCACCAGGGTTTCCCGGTCGAACTGGGTGAGGCGATCGCGCAGGGCATCTAACCCCATCTGCGGATCATCAAACAGTTGGCTAAAGTCCCGCTTGATCCCCTCATAGTTGAGTTCGGGGCGTTCCAAGCCATTCAGGTAGCTGCGAACATTGTCGAACCCCTTGTCAATCGTGGACTGCACCGCCCGCTGCACTTTCTGGAGCTGTTCCACCACGGCCCGGAAATTCGCTTCCACCTGATCGGCAATGTGATTGGCTTCTTCTTCCGTCATGTCATCCCGTTGGGCCAGCAGGGCCACAAAGGTAGACCGGTCGAAATGGGCGACGCGATCGCCTAGGCTGCTCAGCCCCGCCCGAGGATCCTGCAACAAAAGCTGTAAATCGCGCTTAATGCCTTCAGGATTGAGCTCCTCTTTTTCCGTGTGGCGCAGATAGCTTTCCAGGTTGGCTTCAAAGTCCACCGCCTGTTGCTGTACCCGATTGGCTAAACGCCGGGGCGCTT
>RECH01000067.1 GCA_007694125.1 Leptolyngbya sp. DLM2.Bin15 | reverse complement strand
GAAGGCTTAGCTGAGGCGGCTGGAGGCGGCGATGGTCGTGATGACACCGGCTGAGGTGGAGCCATCGTGACTGGAGCTGGTTGGGTCGAAACGGGGGGGCTCAGGGATGGTGGTGCGGTGGAGGCTTGCCAGGCATTGCCCTCAATGCGCTGAATGCGTTGTTGAAGCGGTGGATGGGTCGCGAATATACCTTGCCAAAACGCTAGCTTGAGCGCTTCTCCAAAAAAGAGATGGCTAGCCTCCTCAACCCCGACCACCTGAATACTCGATCCGGCTTTGTATCCACCGATTTTCCGCAATGCTCCCGATAGACCACTAGGGTTTCGGGTAAATTGTACCGATGAGGCATCGGCTAAAAACTCTCGCTGGCGCGATATGGCACTTTTAATCAGCCGTCCACAGATCAGCCCTAAACCACCCACTGCCATCAGCCCTAAGCCTAGCCAGTGGCTTCTAGAAACTCGACGCGACTGGCTAGAAGACGGGGATGAACGGGAGGATTGACGATGAGCCCCATGGAGCAACGCAGCGATGCCAATCATCCCCCGGCTATACATCATGCGTCCAGCTAGATAAATTAACAAGATGCCGTGCAAGACACCAATCAGCCGCAGATTCATGCGCATATCGCCATTCAGAATATGGCTAAACTCATGGCCGATCACTCCCTGCAACTCATCGCGGGAGAGTTGTTCTAAACTACCTTGGGTGACGCCAATCACGGCATTTTCTGGGGTAAGACCAGCGGCAAAGGCGTTAATACTGCGTTCCTGAGCCAGAAGATAGACTGCCGGGACAGAAATACCCGAAGCGATCGCCATTTCTTCAACGACGTTCAATAATCGCTGTTGGGCGGCATCCGCCGTATCTGGATGAACCAACTGTCCGCCTAGGTCTTCCGCCACAACCTTGCCACCGCCCTGCAGCGCTTGCCACTTTACCGCACTGCTGCCCCCAACAACTCCCACCACAATCAAGGTTGCCAGCATCAACAACCCTGGATTCCATATGCGAAAAGGCTGCTCAGCATCATGGAAAACAATCAACGCCAGACCATAGAGTAAGAGCGTCATACCCATGAGAGCGATCGCAAATAATCCTAACAGATACAGTGTTGTTTGCTTAGCTCGATCTTGATGCTCAAAAAAATTCATGTCTTATCTCTAACCCTAGAAGGATACACGAGGGGCAGCCTTAACCTCCGGTGGAGACTCTTCTAGTAGTTGGGCTTCCTCAAAATTAAAGCTCCCGGCAATCATGTTATTGGGAAAGACTTCACGCTTGGTGTTGTAGAGGGTCACCGCATCATTGAAGGCTTGACGGGCGAAGGCAATCCGGTTTTCCGTCGATCGCAATTCCTCCATCAACTGCCCCATTGACTGATCGGCCTTCAAATCAGGATAGGCCTCCGCCACTGCAAATAAACGCCCCAACACCCCAGTCAGTTCTGCCTCCGCCTGCCCCAGTTGTTGCATAGCCCGAGGATCTCCCGGCGCACGGGCCGCCTGTTGGCTGGCAGCGATCGCTGAGGTGCGGGCCGAAATCACCGCCTCTAGGGTTTCCCGCTCGTGTTTCATGTAGCCCTTCACCGTTTCCACAAGATTAGGGATTAAATCATGACGGCGGCGTAGTTGGACATCAATCTGAGCATAGGCATTTTGGTAGCGTTTTCTAAAGGTTACTAGGGTGTTATAAACCCCAATGGTAAGGAATATGATTCCTGCTCCGATCAGCAGAATCAACACAACGATTACAATCAGTCCACCCACGGTGTCTTTGCCTCGTGTCTTTCAAGAGAGCTTGATGTATCATCAGACCTGGATCTCCAGATCTCTAGGGGATCATCTAGGTCAGACGTTCCCTATCACAAAGGAGGATCGAGAAAGCGTTAAGCCATTGCACCACATCCCGGCGTTGGTGAATTGGGGTATGAACCTCTCGCGAGAGGCCCTAAAACTCCATTCAAAATTGTGCGGAATCGTAAAATGATTCAGCAATGCCGACATAGCCGGCAGAAGTTCCCGACGCTCCGTGGGCAAGGGAAAGATGAAGGTCATCCATCGTGAAACAGGTGCAATATCCTGCCGATCCTCGTCTATCCCTCCTAACCAAAGCCCTGCTGATGATCACAATCCCATGGACGTTACATGACTTGGAACGTCGCTCTAAGTCACGGTTCTAAGTCATGGTGTTGCTCAGCAACGTTGACCAAGATAGCGATCACAAGGTAGCCCTGCATAGGAAGGGAGGATCGAATGTCAATCTGATGGTTGATGTCAAATTGACAGTTATCGCCTGCTGCCCAGTCTATCCTAGCCGCACTCTTGGGCAAAATCAGGGTACTGTAGACTTTTGTAACAATCTCATAGATCTGGAATACGCTTGGAGCTAGACGCGTATGCACTTCGATATTGGGCAACGGCACGTCATGACTATCTCTATATCCCAGTGCTACGCGATCCACAACTAATATCGAATCCGGATAGCCACGCTATTCATTTACAGCCTTGGCAATAGCCAAATATGTATATCCCCCTGATCAAGGAGGCTGTGCAGCAGGGAGTCGAAGGCAGGATAGTCCAGCCCTGATTGACGGACAAAACTCCTGGGATCTTGATTCTCACGTAGGTTGGGTTAGCGTCAGCGTAACCCAACGGAATATAAAGTGGTACTGGGTTTTACGTTGCTCAACCCAGCCTAGGCAAAAAAATTTACCAGTCAAGCAGTAGTCCAGCCACAAACATTCAACCGAATCTGATATTACATTTAGGTAGTGCTCAAGATGTAATGCTGTCTATCACTGGAACCCTCAAGAAGCAGAGATAGCATTCCACTATCATGACTAGTATTGAGCACTACCTGTCTTAAACACTACCGCCCCATGTCGGGCAAAGCATCTGGAACACAGGCATCAGATCTTGATCATCTAGATCACAATATTGATGAAGTTACTATGCCCAGGAGATTCGACCCGAACAGTCCAGCGTCCTCGTCGAGATAAGTCAGGGGTAAAGAGGTAACGCCCTTCACGGTTGAGTACCCCAGTTCTCCACGGCACATCAGGACTACCAGGCGCATAAATGCTGATACTGCCATCAGACATCAGCTCACCGGTGCTGTAGTAAGCCTGAATCAAAATGGATGTCACCCGGGCATTAGCAGGCAGCGTAGTTTCTGTATATACTTCTGTGGCACCGCCCGCAGCTTGCACTTCAATCGTAGCTCGCATACCTACTTCATGGGCAGATAAGGGGGTGGCGATCGCCATCGTTAACGCTATGGTCAGTGCGGGAGTTAAATATCGCATCATACATGTAAGCCTCTAAAAACTTAGTTAGTCAAATACATCCCAGGGGGGCACGATAGCCCTCATCATACCTTTCCTAGACGAGGCACCAGATACAATGTCCCTCCTCTGGGAAAGGAATTGGGAGGGCTATAGCCGTAGGATAGACTTTAGTCGCAGGCTACGACACCCTCGGCACAGTAAGTGCTCCACCATGGATCCAGGGATGTTTCTTCGTCTGTGCTCATAGCCAATAATTCATCGAAACTAGAGGTTTCGCCGCCATAGCGAAAGTGCATATGAATCGGATCACCATGGGGTGCCCGTAGAGCTACGTACTTAAAGCCTTGACAGGCTTCATCCTCTGACACTAACTCAAACAGATCCCAAATTGAACCCTGAAATTCAGGATAATAAAATGGATCGGGTGCTGCACCGCTGTAGCTATATTCACAGTTTTCAGCGATCGCATCATTACCAGCAAAATCTCGATAGAAGGAGAACCGCTCCATTTCCTCAAAAACTAAGCGCCCAGGATTACGCGGATCATGCAGCGACTCGGGCAAGCTAGCATCTAATGTAAATGTACCATGAACACCTAGATAGGGAACATCTGAATTGGGAGATGTGATATCAGTTGCCTGACCTGCGATCGCAGTTCCCATCGTAGCCAGTAGTGCAAACGAAGTAAATCCTAACCACTTCATAATCGCCATGTTCCTCGCATGTGTTGATAAGCGGAAAACTTATCTGTAGACCAGTCCATACCCTACCAAGGGTCTTTAAGATTTACTATGCCCCCATGCAGGATATTGAGACATAAGCTTGTCGGATTCAGCAGGATCCCTCAATCTATCCCTCAATCTATGGATGCCATGTCACACCTCTCCATCAGCAGTAGACTCGTCATCAACGTGAACGGTGGATGGTGTTGGGGCAGCCGGATGGGCGCAGGGTTCACAGAGACCGAAGAATTCTAGGGTGTGGTAATAGACCTTGAAGGAGCCAGAGGTCTGGATTTGATCCTCCAATCGTTCAACCGGACAGTGATCGAGCACAAAAGACTGCCCACAGTGGAGACAGGTGAGGTAGTGCAAATCTTGGTGAATAGAGCTATAGAGCGATTCACCCTCTAGGCTCACTCGATGCTGCACAAGACCATTCAGCTTCAAAACATCGAGCGCGCGATAGACCGTTGCCAACCCCATGGGCTGGCGATCGCGCATGAGACGATACAGCGCTTGGGCCGACAGGGGCGATCGCTGCTCTTGGAGAACAGCTAGCACCGCATCCTGGTTGCGAGTCAGGCGACGATCGGGGTGCATGGCGGTGGGTGGGGCAGGTGGTTGTAGACAAGGGTCACGATTCATGGAAATATGCGGTAGGATATTCTAGAATGATAACCATTCTCATTCTACTCTGTTTTTGTTCATCGTCTTCATGGTGGTTCAAGTCCCATGTCTACCCAATCTCTACCTAAGCCGCCGCTAGAGGCTGCCCCCGTCAGCGGTGCAGATGCTGCAGATTCCTTGCTGCTCGCCCATCGCCCGCGTCGCCTGCGGCGTACGGGGGGCTTGCGGCGTATGGTGCGGGAAACCGTGCTGACGGTCGATGATCTGATCTATCCCCTATTTGTTATGGAGGGCGAGGGCCAACGCCAGGCGATTCCGTCTATGCCAGGGTGCGATCGCTTCACCTTAGACCTGCTATTGCAAGAGGTGCAGGAGGTTAGCCAACTGGGCATTGGAGCGATCGCCCTCTTTCCACTGATTCCCCATCATCTAAAAGACAATGCTGGCACCGAGAGCTATAACCCCGATGGTCTGATTCCTCGGGCCGTGCGCGCCATCAAAGCGGCTTTGCCCAACGTGGTGGTGATCACCGACATCGCCTTGGATCCCTATAGCAGCGCTGGGCATGACGGCATTGTTCAAGATGGCACCATTCTCAATGATGAGACCGTGGCGGTGCTCGTCAAGCAAGCCTTGGCCCACGCTGAAGCTGGGGCGGATATGGTAGCTCCCTCCGACATGATGGATGGTCGGGTTGGGGCTATTCGTCAGGCCTTAGACGCAGCGGGTTGGATCGATGTGGGCATTCTCGCCTATTCCGCCAAATATGCCTCTGCTTACTATGGCCCCTTCCGGGATGCCCTAGAATCTGCACCGCAATTTGGGGATAAAAAGACCTATCAAATGGATGCGGCCAATGCCCGAGAGGCCTTGAAGGAGGTCGATCTAGACATCGCGGAAGGGGCAGATATGGTCATGGTGAAGCCAGCGTTGGCCTATCTGGATATTATCGCTCGCCTGAAGCAGCATACCCATCTACCGATCGCTGCTTATAACGTCAGCGGTGAATACGCCATGATCAAGGCGGCGGCCCAGCGAGGCTGGATTGATGAGGCTGCGGTTGTCTTAGAAACGCTCACCAGCATGAAGCGAGCTGGAGCAGACATTATTCTCACCTATTTTGCTAAGGATGTAGCGCGGCAGCTACGCCCATGAGACTAGGCCTAGGCCTAGCCAATCTGTGATGTGACGTTATTGTAGGAGTTCATAATGCTTCAAAACCAAGGATTATTGCGCCGATTTTCATTTGCGATCGCCTCCACGGTGGTGATTGGATTGGGAAGTTGTGCGTCTGAGCCAACGAGCGTGACCGATGAAGATCTAGCCCAGGGTGATGCCATCGAACAGGCCGATGATCTGCAGGTGATCACCACCTTTGTACCCATCACCCAGTTCACCAAGGCCGTAGCGGGCGATCGCGCCGAGGTGATTCAACTGCTGCCGGCCAATGTTGGCCCCCATGATTACCAAGCGAAGCCATCGGATGTGCAGGCGATCGCCAATGCCGACGTGCTGGTGAAAAATGGCTTGGAGATGGAGTTTTTCCTCGATGACCTGATTGACAATGCTGGTAATGCTGATCTCGTGGTGATTGACACCAGTGAAGGCATTGCCGTGCTTTCCAATGATGAGGTGGAAGGTCACGA
>RECH01000090.1 GCA_007694125.1 Leptolyngbya sp. DLM2.Bin15 | reverse complement strand
CGCTCCTGAGGCCGTTGACAGGTCCATGGCCCGATCGCCTAGGATCAAAAGGATTGTTTACCAGGCAGATGGTCATGACCGTTCAATCCCTTCGTAGCGCTATTCCCGGCGGAATTGTGGCCCTTGCCCTGGGATTGGGATTTGTAAAAATGCTGGCGGCCCTGTCTGGGTATGGCGATATTCCCCTGCTGAATCGAAGCGTGACGCTGCTGCTCTGCATCGGTTGGGGGGTGGCCACTGGGGGCATTGTGATGCGGTTGCAGCAAATTGTGCGCAATGGCATGGCGTTGTTGATTGCCACCGAACCCGATCCAAGCCAGCTTGCCCAAACCTATGAGGACAACCTAAAAGCGATCGCCCAAGCCATGGCCGGCGACGATGGGGTTCCCTTGAAAAAGCGCCGCTACCGTCTCAATCTTTATCCCAAAAGCTTCACAGGAGCTGAGGCGGTGACCTGGCTAGTGCGTCACCACAAAGGCACCCGTGTAGAAGCAACTCGTCTGGGCGAGGCCTTGTTAGAGCGCAACTACCTACACTCAGTAGTCGATTTGCCCTTCCAAGATAGTGATGCCCTCTACCAATTTGAGACGCAGGCCTTAACCCCGGTGCCCGATGCCGATGCAGGGGTAAACCCTCCGTCAGTTGAAAAGGACGTTCAGGGAGATGCATCATGATGCGTCCTTCTGGGCGATCGCCCCTCCATAGAAAAAGCGCCCCAACCTCGGCGATCGCTCACCGAGGATTAGGGCGCAGGTATGAGTAGGAGAATAGCTCTTAAACAACCAGCGACGTAGCAGCCTCTTCCCGGAGAAGCTCTGCCTTATCGGTCTGCTCCCACGGCAGATCGAGATCGGTACGTCCAAAGTGGCCGTAGGCGGCTACGTTTTGGTAGAACTTGCCTCCAAATTGGGCAGGTAGGTGCGTCAGATTAAAGGCTTGGATGATGCCCGCTGGACGTAGCTCAAAGTGCCGTCTGACCAAGTCCAACAGCCGCTCTTCTTCAACCTTACCGGTGCCGAAGGTGTCTACCATGATGCTGACCGGCCGCGCAACCCCAATGGCATAGCTGAGCTGCACTTCACACTTCTCAGCCAGACCCGCAGCCACAATGTTTTTGGCAACATAACGACTGGCATAGGCCGCACTGCGATCCACCTTGGTGGGATCCTTGCCCGAGAAGGCACCGCCACCGTGGCGAGAATAACCGCCGTAGGTATCGACGATAATCTTACGGCCCGTTAGCCCTGAGTCACCCTGGGGGCCACCGATGACGAACTTGCCGGTTGGGTTCACCAAGAAGCGGGTGCGATCGCTTGGGCGGAGGCTGAGATCAGAAAAAGCTGATGTGACCACAGCTTCCCATAGATCCTCGCGAATACGCGCCTGCACTTCGGCCTCATCAGTAATCGACCCAATGGTCGGCGTATGCTGAGTAGACACCAAGATGGTATCAATGCCCACCGGCTTGCCATCTTCATAGAGCACCGTCACCTGGGTCTTACCATCAGGACGCAGGTAGGGCAACTGTTCAGACTTACGAACCGACGCTAAACTGCGAGAAATCCGGTGAGCCAAGCTAATGGGCAACGGCATCAATTCCGGAGTTTCATTGCAGGCAAACCCAAACATCAGCCCTTGGTCACCAGCGCCGATCGCATCAAGCTCTTCATCACTGGCTTGTTCTCGGCTCTCATGGGCCTGATCAACCCCTTGAGCAATATCTGGAGATTGCTCATCGATCGCCAAAATAACCGAACAGCTACTAGCCGAAAAACCGTTGTTTGCATCGGTATAGCCAATTTCAGCAATCTTCTGGCGGGCCACGTCAACGTAGTTAACCGGAGCCGTGGATGAGATTTCTCCTGTAATCAATACAAGGCCTGTATTGACCACCGTTTCAGCCGCCACTCGACTGGTGGGATCAGCAGTCAGGAGTGCGTCTAGGATAGCATCCGAAATTTGATCACAAATTTTGTCGGGATGCCCCTCGGTAACAGATTCAGACGTGAATAAATAACGACGAGACAATGAACCGATTTCTCCCTTACTAGCGTTAAGAACCCAGTCGATTCGCGAAGCCAAATCTCTTAGGGGCTTGATCTGCACCCAGATCAATGCATTCAATCAGAGTAAAGCGCTCCCTCACAGTTCGCAAGCTTTCTTCAAAACTCATTGCAAAGTGTTGACATATGGACTTTCTCCATGAAGTCTATTGAGACTGGCGCGCATTCCCATCCATGGGCACTGGGCTGTCGTTGATATTAGGCTGCACCCCATAGTCTGCGCTAAGTTGCCTTAGCTATCCGGAACGATCGCTCTACATAGCCCCAACCTTAACATCTTTGCCTGAGGGCTGAAGCAGCAGCATTCCCCATGGACAACCCAAGAGGGCGATCGCCCACCTTTGACTGGATGGGCAACCACAGCAAAGCCAGCCGACCTAGGCTACTTAGATTGCTGTTTGATTAAAATGGCTCAAGGTGGATTTGAACCACCGACACGAGGCTTATGAGTCCCCTGCTCTACCCCTGAGCTATTGAGCCGGATGGGATACACTGAATATTCAGTAGGCTCGACAAGGCCAGTTGGCTGCCCTCATCGCCTTAATTAAATTAACATAATTTGCTCTTACGTCATAGAGGCAAGACAATTTTTTTTGGGTTGATTGCGGTTCGATCCAGACCTGGGATACGGCCGACTGCCTAAATGCCTACCTGAGGCCTCTAAAGCTTAGGAAACCGGATCACATGGGCGATCGCCTCTAGGGTGAGGGTCTCGGCTGTGACCGTTAATGTTTCCAGGTTTAGATGGATACCGTCCATCTCAAAGTTCTTGAGATCTAAGACTTGGGCGGCACGCTCAATCAAGGCTTGGGTGATGGCTGGTGGGAGGTCTTGCCCTTGGGTGTAGCGAACGTGGTCGAGCTGCACCCGTCGTCCTTGATCAACAATCTGGGGCGTTGCATAAAACTCAACGTGCTGAACGGTGGCTTGATGACGCAGACACACCGTGGCCTGAATCATCAGATCCCCCGTGGCGCAAAGCTGGCAGCTTACAGACTGCACATCTAAAACAACCTCTTGCCCATCCTCTTCAATCATCACGCCCTGCATCTGAGCATTGAGGATGGTTGAGTTAAAGGCTTGGGTGAGATCGGAGGCTGTGAGGGTAATGTGGGCACTGCCCTGGGTTGGATGGGTGAGCTGGATATTACCCATCAGGGCCGCCATGGGGTTAACCGCAACTTGCCCAATGCGGATGATCATGTGCTGCATGCGCAAATCTTGCTGCATGACTAGCCCTTTGCCATCAATTAACATGGACTCTAGCCGCCCTTGGGCAATCAGATCCACATTGGTCTTAACCTGGACGGTCAAATCATCAACGTGATCCAACTGGCTAGATAGGGCTAGCTCTGCAATTCGATTGAGGGTTTTTTCCCCGAGGGTGTCAAGTCCTAATAGCACCGAGAGTTTGATCCTAACGTTAGGTGATTACTCTCAAGTGTAGGCGAAACGATTAAGAATTGTATCGCTCCCAGGGATGATCCGGGTCAGCCTCTACCAAAGGCCAGGAACAGGCGCAGCGGAGGGCTGCTGACGAATGATGGGAGGACTGTAAGGAGGAGCTGGGTCGAAGCGCTCGGTTGGCACAACGGGCTGGAGTTGGAGGGATGTTTCGTAGGGGTTGACAAGATCGGCCGTACGAATCAGCGGTGAATCATTGGCTTGTTGGCGCAACAAGTCTTGCATGAGGGCGCTGAGAGCCCGACCATCAGAAGCAATTTCATTTTCAATGAAACCATTGCTAACAACGCCCACGCCTAGGAGGCTATCGATTTGTTCAATCACCCCACGATTGACATAAAAGTTAGGGCTATTGCGGAAAAAGGTGCGGTTGACCGCTTCAGGAATGGTTTCAGGATGCACCACGACCACTTCACCCGCGCGCTGAGCAGCAGCAGGATCAGCGAAGAGGACGGATGCGGCCGCAAGGGTGCAGACGCTCATGCATACGTTTGTCGTCATACCCATTGACTCTACCTCACTATAAAAATGTGCGCGTTAATCCAGATTGGGAGACCTAGTGGGCGATCGCTCCCGGTGATTCCCCATTAGCATTCCCAATGGGTTAATGATAGTTACAGCAATCTGCTATCAACAACAGGATTTGCCCTAGACTTGAAGGCTCGATGGCAACCATTGGCGATCGCTGGCCAGCAAAGTATATCTTTAGAGAGGCAAAACTGCCACTGCATCGCATGAGTATTCCTGGAGTCGCGAAACGAGTATGGCTATTGGACAACGCATAGGGTTGAGCTTCGGTGCGGCGATCGCCCTTCTCATGTACGGATCGGCTGGGTATGCGGGCAAGCCTGGGTTGAATGAGCCAACGACCTCCTCGCCGGACGTGGTATCTCCGCCCCCGGCTAGAGTTGACGGGTATGGGCTGGATGGCTATGGCCCCGGATCGGTCACCCATGTGCAAATTAGCCTCAGCGATCGCACACTGACGCTCTACCAAAACAGCATTGCCCTACAAACCTACCCCATTGCCATAGGACGAGAAGGATGGCAAACGCCCGTCGGTCAATTTCAGGTGACGCAAATGATCGCCAACCCAGACTGGATGAACCCCCTGACAGGAGAGGTTCTGCGCAGTGGGCATCCCAGTAACCCCCTGGGCGATCGCTGGATTGGCTTTTGGACCGATGGCTATAACTGGGTAGGTATCCACGGCACCCCCGACCCCAGCTCCATTGGTCAGGCCGTTTCCCACGGCTGTATCCGCATGCTGGATCACCACATCCACGAGATCTTTCGACTGGTGCAACTGGGCACCATCGTTGTGGTTGCGCCGTAGACCTGCTGTCCAAGTTCAGCCCAACCTGCCCAAGCACCTTACGGGCTAGGCATACTGCCGTTTCTGGCTAGTTCTGGCTAGTCATGATGGTTTCTAGAATCCACCCCTAGCTTGCCGAAACTACGTCTTCCAACGCATGGATATCGTGTTCAACAACAAATACATTCGAATACAGGTTGGCTAGAATTTGCTTCCCTTGCTGGGTGAGTTCTAGATACCGCATTCCGTCCTTGACGTAGCGATAGACCACATTCCAGTAAAACTTGGGATAGTTGCGCCGCAGATCGCCAGGATGTTCATACCCTAGCTTTTTGCTTTCGCCCGTTTCATGGAACTCATAATATAGAGCCCCAATTTTTTTGAGATAGCGGGGATCGCTGAGTTGCCCAATCAAATCCGCAGCTCGAATGAGACCAGGATAGTGGGTGGTGTCTTGGTGATCCGCTTCGTTGGGGACGGGAAAGCGGGTTAACTCAATGTTGCGCTTAATAATCTCAGCGCTGATCTTACTATTGTTGCCAAACCGCTCATCCACGAACAGCTTGCCGCGATCGACGTGGTACGGCGTCAGGGATGCATCGGATGAGCCCATGCCCAGCTTAACCATTTTGCCGCCTTGCCCAGTGGCATAGACACCTTCCTTGTCCTGCCGGCATACACCCTTGACATAGCCAATGTCGTGGCACAGCAAGGAGACAATGAAATGCAGCCAGTCGCTAGGCGAAACGCCACCTTCACGGATGTGCTTACCCCGTAGAATTTCTTGTCCTACGAGAGCTACCAAAATCGTATGCTCGACGTTGTGGTAGAGAGCATCGCTATTGGCAATATTCTCAAGCGCCATCGACCCAATCCAACCAATGATGTCTTCATAGTCGGAGTTGAGGCTGCCGTAAGCCCGACGATACCCATCTTTTAGATCTTGAACGAAGCTGTCAATTAGCAGTTCGGTAGCGTTAAACATCCTGAATGCCCACCAATGAAGAAAGACGTCAGTGAATGAGTGAGGTGAGTGATCGGAATGCTTTTCTTGGTGACCAAGAGGCTAGCTGCCATGACCATCCGATCGCTTCTCCTAAGGATAGAAGAAAAACAAACAGACAAGGCAAAAAACCACGGAATCATTCAAGAAAGGCGATCGCCCTCGACTTCATAAATTGGCAATGGCTATCCGAAAGCGGGGGCTACGGACGCATTACATAATGTCACGTTAACGCAGCCGATGGTGCTTGGCTGTGACCTGAGACAACCTTGGTCTTGTTTTCGCGCACGGGTGGGCAGGGGCGATCGCTAAAATGTAGGTTCACAGCACCCAAAGCCTAGAAAAACATGGCATAATGCTAGACGCGGAAGTTTTCGCGGGTGTAGTTCAGTGGTAGAACGTCAGCTTCCCAAGCTGAATGTCGTGGGTTCGAGTCCCATCACCCGCTT
>RECH01000068.1 GCA_007694125.1 Leptolyngbya sp. DLM2.Bin15 | reverse complement strand
ACTCTTCCATGGGGCGCTATGGGGAAGCGGAACCGCTGTATGCGCGATCGCTCTCCATCGCTGAACAGCAGTTGGGAGTCGACCATCCCGCTGTCGCCACCAGCCTGAATAATCTGGCCGGGCTGTACCGATCGATGGGTCGCTATGGGGAAGCGGAACCGCTGTATATCCGCGCCCTCGATATTCAGTCTAAGACCTTGCCTACGGAGCATCCCTGGAATGAGGCTGGGCGGGGTAATTTTAGGAGTATGCTGAAAGCTGCTTTAGAAGCAGGGCAAGCGGATCAGCTTTCTGGCCATCCCATGACCCAAGCGGTATTGCGGGAACTGCGGGAGGAGCAAGGATAGCCTTTGGCGGCTCTCCGCTCTCCCTACCAGCGAATAGGTTACGGGGTTACGACACCGGGGGATTTTGAGTATCGGGGAGCGATCGCTTCAGGCCATACAGCCACACCAGACCAACGACGCCCAACGCAATCCCCGTCAAGCTCACCACCTGGGCCACCCGCAGCGGCCCCAGCATCAGGCTATCCAGCCGCAGCGCTTCAATCCACACCCGACCCAGACTATAGGCCACCGCATAGACCAAAAAGATCGTGCCGCGCTTCAGCCGTCCCGGATGGCGCAATCCCCAGAAAAATAGACCCAGTAGGATAGCCAAGACGCCTAGGTTCCACAGCGATTCGTAGAGAAACGTGGGATGGTAGTAGGCCTCATCCGCCAGGCCCGGCGGGCGCAGGGCCGGGGGAATGTACAGCCGCCAAGGCACATCCGTGGGCCGGCCAAAGGCTTCGGAGTTGAAAAAATTGCCCCAGCGGCCCAGCGCCTGCCCCAAGATCAACGACGGAGCCACCACATCCGCCAACAGCCAAAAGGAGAGCCGATAGCGTCGGGCAAAGAGCAGAGTAGCGATCGCCCCCCCGAGGATTGCCCCATGAATGGCAATGCCCCCCTGCCAAATTGCCAGGGCCCGCCAGGGTTGTTCCGCATAGCGCGACCACTCAAACGCCACGTAGTAGAGCCGCGCCCCCGGAATGGCACCACAGACCAGCCAAATGGCCAATTCTCCAACCTGGTCGGCCGTCAACCCAACCTGCTTGCCCAACCGCTGCGCCAACGTCACCCCTAAGACCAGTGATGTGGCAATCAACAGCCCATACCAGCGCACTGCGATCGGCCCTAGCTCAAAAGCGATGGAGCCAGGGGAGGCCAACTGGGCCAGGGTTGGGGATAGCCAAGGGGTGATGATGATATTAAGTTCGGTTAAACACATGATTCATTAGGTGATGGCGGTACCCGAGTGTTAATAGCCCCCTTTTCAAGGGGGCGGCGAAGCGGGGGATCCAATGTAGGATGTCCCAACGATAACGATTCAGCCGAACTTGATATTAGGGGGTTCGGGTAGATTGCAACAGAGGCTGGTTCTGGGCCTGCAAAAAGCGAATCATGCTTTGATCTTCGCCGCGAATATGGTGGGCGAGCCATTCCGTTAGGCAGGCCGTCACCTCTGAGCCTAGGACGGCTTCGTCTCGCTCCAGGCGGTTGATTAAGCTGTTCACCTTGGCCAGTAGGTTGTCATGCACCTGCTTGTGGCGGGCATAGCCGGGATACTGGTGATCTTGCATCAGGGCTTCTTCATGGCGAAAATGATCCACTGTGTGGGCCGCCATGGTGGTTAATAAATCTCGGATGTCCAAGAGCGGGGCGGAGCTTTCTAGGGCATGGTGCAGGGCATTCACCATGTCAAACAAGCTGCGATGTTCGCGATCGATGCGATCGTCTCCCGTGCAGTAGTCGTCGTGCCAGTGGGCAATGGTCATCGTGGTTTTTAGGTTACGCAACAAGTTATATCAAGCTTCAAAATGTTGCTACATAGTTTAAGATGCCTCAACGTCCCTCGCGCTCTGGGAGAAGGATTTAGGGTGAGGACAATATGTAGCGGGCAATCCAAGCATGGGGATTAGGTGAGCTTTTGCAGTTTACCGCTGCCTGCCTACCGCTGATCGATAAGACTGTTGTTGGATTCCTCGTTTCCCTGTTTGGATCCCTCGTTGGTCGCAGTGGGACATCCTGAGGCATGGTTGTTTCCCATCTCACGACCTCTGACGCGCTCAAGGGCATTAATACACCGCAAAGGCTCGGGTGATCAAATACCGTAGGGCATAGGAGAGTTGTTTTGCCGTCTGCCAAGGCAACTTGGCTGGTTCACCTTGGCCCTCTACCATGAGGACTGCCTCAGTATGGGCTTCTGCCAAGATATGGCCAGACTTGCCCACGAGCTGCATGATGCGATCGCACTCTTGTGCTAGGCGGGGATAGCCTAGGGCCGTGGCAAGGGGCGCAATATAAGGCGCAGCGGCGGCATAGTCCTGACGCAGGTGGGCACCATCATAGAGAATGCCGTAGTCTAAATATTCTTCTAGCTCATTGGCTAAACGAATCAGAAGAACGTCGCGATCTAGAGCGCTGAGGGTATCGACCTGAGTTGATAAGGTGGCGATCGCCTCTCGACCCCAATCAAGCTGGGTGTAGCGAGCAATATAGTGTTCTACAGAGTCGCCCACCGCATGGCGCACGCGTTGCTGACGCTTAGTCGTGATCGGCCGCCACTGCCCATCCCAAAAATCTCCTTCACTGTAGGCCGCATGGAGTAATCCAGCCACACTCACCTCCACCGATGCCCCGATCGTCAGCAGAATGCTAGCCGTTCCCACCAGGTGAGCAATAAATGTTTTACCTGCCGGACGAAATCGACCTGCAAATAGGCTCACGGCCAAATCATAGCCATGGGCAACCAGTTGGCGATCGCCAGCCGTGTAGGGCTCTTGCTGCAGTTGATGGAGAAGCTGTAGATTGGTTTGGGCAAACGAGTGCATCATGTCTCAGACATTGCGTGGGCTATTAGTCTCCATTAATGTCGCACACTTCATGTCTATATATAGCAAGATGGATCATCTTAAAAGCCTAGATCCACCGCCACTCGATGCCCGCAGGCAAATCCCGAAAACGCTACCGCATTGAGCCCCTGTCCTGGGAAGGTGCTATCCCCCACGCAGTACAGCCCCGGAATCGACGTGCGGTTAAACGGCATCCCTAACAGACCCAGAAGTTTCTTGGAGGGAATGGGGCCGTAGGTGCCATCGTCGCGTCCCAGGAAGCGACGGTGGGTGCGGGGGGTACCGATTTCTTGGTAGTCCAAGGCGGCGGAAAGACCGGGGAAAATCGTTTCCAAGCGCTGGATCATATCGGCAGCGATCGCTTCTTTCTTCGCCTCATAATCACTGGGTGATAGCCCTTGCCAATCTTCAATCCAGCAGGGGGTGAAGCTATGGAAAATGTGATAGCCCGGTGGCGCTAGGTCAGGATCCAGCAACGTCGGGATCGATAAAAATAGCGTGCCGTAGGCGTCTTCCATCTGTTGCCAGTCGTCCACGATGATGTGATGGCAGTCGGCATCGGCAGGAACCACATCGGCCCTGACGCCCAGGTGCAGGCTGAGGAAACTGGGGGATTTGCGATAGCGCTGCTGCCAGCGGGCTTCTTTGGGCGGTAGGGGGGTGGCGGGCATCAGTTTTTCGAAGGTATCCCAGCGGGTGGCGTTGGACACAATCCGCTTGGCCCGCAGCACCTCTCCGGAGGCCAGGCGCACGCCCACGGCCCGCCCCTGCTCCACAACAATTTCGTTCACCCTGGCTTTATAGAGAATCTGGCTACCGGCTTTCTCCAGCCCTTCCACTAATGTCTCGGCAATTTTGCCCACGCCGCCCTTGGGGTAGTTGATGCCGCCATAGTGGCGATCGCTAAACACCATACCCGCGTTGATCATCGGCGTTAGATCGGCAGGTACCACCGACCAGCAGTAGCATTCAATGTCGATGAACTTCAGCAGGATCGGATCCTTGATATAGCGGCGGGCAATGTCGCCCACATTTTGGGGCAAATACTTCACCAGACCCAGGCAGGCGAAGGGATGCTGGAAAAATACGCGGGTGAGGTAGCCCAGTTCTTCTAGCGACAGCAGTTCCATGGCGTTGAGGCAGTTGAAGACCGCCCAGCATTCGTCATAGAAGCGGCGAATCCCCTGAGCTTCATGGGGAAAGGCCTGGGTGAGTTCTTGGATGAACGCCTCGTAGTCGCGATGAACGCGGATCTTGAGCTGGTTGGGCAGATGGTAGTGGATCTGCACCGGGTCGGGGATGGTTTCTAGGCTCATGCCCACGGCGTCCAGGGCCCGGGTGAGTAGGTTGGTGGTGCCGCGATCGCCAAACCCAAAAATCATCGATGCGCCGACGTCAAACCGATAGCCTTGGCGTTCAAAGTAGCCGGCACTGCCACCAGGAATCAGGTAGCGCTCTAGCACTAGCACCTTTGCGCCCTTGGCAGCTAGCTGGGTCGCCGTCACCAATCCGCCAATCCCCGAGCCCACCACAATCACATCAAAGGTTTCCTGGGCGATCGCCTCCAAGGACCTATCGGTTCCAGGAGCATCGGAGGGAGGCTGAACCGCATCTGACATGACCGACATAGATACCAATTCCCGCAATGTTTATAGACTCACCCAATCTAGTGTATCGGGGATTGATGGCAGGGGTAGCGGTCGTCCTACCCAAAACTAGGCAAAAAAATGTGGGACTAGCCTGCTAACTAATCCCACCTGCCGATTCCTCGAGAGGAGAACACTATGAAAGTACTATAGGGCTTGTTGAAAATAATTGTCAATACCAAAGTCAATTATTTTTTTAAGACCACTTGAAGGATGCTTGGCTGGGCATCGGCTGATGATGACCGACAAAATCCTGGCTTGCTGATCATACCGCCTTTGGTTCCTAAGGCTTTAGGTTTTTTCAGAAGATGGTTGGCTTGCATGGGCGATGGTTTCCCATGGCGGTTTCCCTGGGAGGCAGGTGCAGTCGGGAGGCAGAGGGCGATCGCTCTCTGGACTAGCAGACTATAACTATTAAAATCTTCTCTCAATAAGTTGGTTGATGGGTAGGTCGCCGAAACCTGAGGTGGCTGAACCATCTGCAAGGGGAACGGGGTATGATATGGCAGATTTCCGACCTGCCCAAGGGCGATCGGGATTGTGATCTAGACTCCATCTCCACGCCGATCCAAGACGCTATGACTCTGCAACTCCGGGTTTATGTTCCTCCCCATCCCTTAATTCAGCACTGGCTAGCGGTGGCCCGCGATCAGGGTACGCCGTCGATGCTGTTTCGCAGCGCTATGACCGAGCTGGGGCGCTGGCTCACCTACGAGGCTATCCGCGACTGGTTGCCGACCCTCGATGCTCAGGTGCAAACGCCCTTGGCGGCCTGCCCGGCCACGTTTATCAATCCTGAGGTGCCCGTGGCAGTCATCCCCATTTTGCGGGCAGGGCTATCGATGCTGGACGGGGCGCAGTCCCTCTTGCCCTTGGCGTCGATCTACCACATTGGTTTGGCGCGAGACGAAGAAACCCTCGAACCTAGTTGGTATCTCAACAAATTGCCGGAGCGGTTTGATCCTAATACCCGCGTGTTGATTCCAGAACCTATGCTGGCGACCGGCGGCACCAGTATGACGGTAATGGCCGAGCTGGTGAAGCGAGGCGTGAATCCTGAATGGGTGCGGTTTATTTCTGTGGTGGTTTCCCCCACGGCGCTGCAAAAGCTGAGCGCGGACTATGGTGCCTTAAAAATCTTTACCGCCGCCATTGATGAGCATCTGAATGACTATGGATTTATTGTTCCAGGGCTAGGTGATGCGGGCGATCGCACCTTTGGCACGGAGTAGGATGCCATAGGCAGCGGCAACAACCTGTTCTAGGATAGGGCTAGCTGCTGGGTTCCCATGCTTCTTGTGTTGACCCAACCGTCATCTCTAGGAGTTGCCATATAGGAGGTTAGGATGAGTCAGTCTGATAATTTTTTGAGTGGTTTTTTGCTGGGTAGCATCCTCGGCGGGGCCGTGGGCGGAGTGTTGGGTGTGGTGGTTGCCTCCCGTCTATCCAGCAATGAGGCAGATGAAAAGAATAATTTCAAACCCCTCGATGACAAGGGACGCAAACGCCGGTTGGCTGCCCCCACCGAGGAAAGCATTGAGATGGCACGACGTGGGCTGGAAGACAAAATTGCCCAGCTTAATGACGCCATTGATGATGTGCGTCAACAACTGAGTAATGTTGATGGTAATGGGCCGTCAGATCCCGATAATGCGATCGCCTCTGATATCAACTAACAGGCATCCACTAATAGGCACCAACTAACGGGCTTGACTCGGTCAGAAAACGATCGTTGTCAATCAGCGTTGGTTAACC
>RECH01000180.1 GCA_007694125.1 Leptolyngbya sp. DLM2.Bin15 | reverse complement strand
ACAATTTGCTGGGCTTCGTCTGGGTTTTCTAAATAGTAGCGACACTTTTCTTCTAGATCTTGAAAGTCCCATCGGACAGGCACATAGGTTTTGCCTGGATAGAAGATATTAGGCTGGGTGTCGATATGATCAACGGAAGGCTTGATGAGCAAACACCCATGACAGGCTGCTTCATAATCTCTCCAGGTGACTTCTCCCCATCCAAAGGGACTGAAAACAATGCGACTGCGTTGAATTTCATCCAGATATTGTTTACTGGAAATGCTGCGTGCTCCCTCGGGGCTGCGATCGACGGCAAGTTTGTACTGAGCCTCTAGGGGAATGAGTGCTTGAACGGCGGCTAGTCGATATTGACCGTACCATTCCACTTGTTCGGGCGGCCCAAATGACAGGCGGCAGAAAATATCAATGTCTTTTACTACGGTGTGACGTGCTGGTTTGCGGAAAAGTTTGTAGAACCCCTGGGATGTGGCAAAGTTCCAGTAGGTGCCAATTCGCGATTCATACCCCTCTGGAGCCGGTGATCCGACATGCCAGTTGTTGAGATCGTAGTTCAGTTCATTGGCTAGATAGTCGGTGAGGAAGCTGCCGCCCACAAAGGGACGAGTATATTGCTTAACGTCTTTAAGCCGCTGGTATTTGAGGAACTGATTGACGTAGGGCAAAATGCTAAAGTATCGACTGCTGGTTTGGTCGAATGGATCGAGGAAAATGATCTTTTTGTAAGGGTTGTGCTTGCGAATATACTGCAAGCTTCGTTCAGCCGTTTCGCTATCTTCTCGCCAGTCAGGACGAATGATGATCACATCAACGTTTTTCTTCGTGCAAGCATCACAAATATCGCTGAAGGTATAAGCCTGAATATGTTTGAACTCTAGGCATGTTCTCCGACGAAGTTGCCGACGGTACAAAAAGAAAGGATACAGTTGAGCAGCAGCGATATTGTCAAGCTTGTTTTTCGAATTGCCGATCAGAAGTGCACGCATAAAGATCATTCCCTAGAAATCAGATAATGTGACGAGCCAGATGAGCGGATACAGGCCTGAATAGTCCCACTATTGTCCCATGGTCTACTCCTAGAGCATGGGGCTGCTAAGCAGTCATAGACGTTGGCAGTAAGGGCTACGTTATGGAACCTCAATCGGGAGCATCCCAGTTTCGCAAGTTAACCCTCATCCCCCAACCCCTTCTCCCAAAAACGGGAGAAGGGGAGCTAGATTCAAAGTCCCTCGCCCGACTTGGGAGAGGGATTTAGGGTTGAGGGCTACAAACGTGGGATACACCCCCTCAATCGTTCTTGAGTGATCCGTAATACCTTGAAAGCAAGAGGAGCGATCGCTCTTGATCTATGCCTTAACATCAACGTTGGGATCATCGAACCTGCTTGGTTAACAGGTTTTTAATCTTCTGTTAACGTGTGGATGCAGTATTAATGGCATGATTGCAAGGAATAGGATGATAGGGGTGCATCCTGCGATCGCTACGATTGACCATGTTTGCTACTATCGTGAGATTCAATGTCTCTGAGTCAGATGGTTCGTGAGTTCAGGCTTCCTGTCCAATCTTCTGCTAGTGTGACTGCATCACCATCGCTCAAACTTAACTCAGTACTTGGTGAATTGTCGCTACATCATTGCCAAGCTCACCTTCAAAGCACAGCCCAGGATATTGCTCGCCGATTCGATGCTGATCCGATGATTCCAGGGGTGGTGCTGGTTGAGCACCACCAGTTTATGGGGATGATTTCCCGTCGCCGTTTCTTGGAGCGCATGAGTCGCCCCTATGCCCTAGAACTATTTCTGCAGCGATCGATTCAGACGCTATATCGGTTCATTGCCCATGAGTTCTTGGTTTTGCCTAGCGAGACGCTGATTGTCGATGCGGTTCAGCAGTCGCTACAGCGATCGCCTGAAGATTTATATGAGCCCATTGTGGTGCAGATTGGCGATGACTATCGGCTATTAGATATCCATCAATTATTGTTGGCCCACTCCCGTATTCATGAGCTAGCCAAGCAGGTGATTCATGAACAGACTCAAGCGCAGATGTTTCAACATGAAAAATTGGCGAGCCTAGGGCGTTTGATTGCAAATGTGTCCCATGAGATTTTAAATCCAGTGAATTTTATTGCTGGCAATATCAATTACTTGGGGAATTATGGTCAGGATTTGCTGGCGTTAATTGATGTTTATGACGCAGATGCTGATCGGGCTGATGCATCTGCGGCGATGAAGCAAGAGATTGAATTTGATTTCTTAAAAAAAGACTTTGCTGAAATTATTTCTAGTATGCGCGTGGGGGCCGATCGCCTCCGGAAAATAGCTGAAAGCCTACGAACTTTTTCCTATCAACATAAGGATGAATACCAAGCAACGGACATTCATGAATGCTTGGAAAATACACTGGTTATTCTGAGTACGCGCCTCAGGCATTCGGTGACAGTGGTGCGGCAATATGGTGATTTACCGATGGTATCGGTCTATCCAGGGCAGTTGAACCAAGTTTTTATGAATCTGATTAGTAATGCGGCAGATGCGATCGCAGAACGTCAACAGCAGCCCTCAAGGGTGGAGAGCGATCGGTCTTTATCCGGTGTAGATTGGCAACCACAAATTACAATTACCACCCGACAACTCACGCGGGAGGAGTTGCTTCACGCTGGCGATAGTGATGCCGATCGCTGGATTTGTATTTCGATCGACGATAACGGTTGTGGCATCCCGGATGATATTCAAGAGCGAATTTTTGATGAATTTTTTACAACAAAACCTGTTGAACATGGAACGGGTTTAGGCTTGGCGATTTGCCGACAGATTGTATTGGAGAAGCATGGAGGATGGTTGCACCTACGCTCTCAGGTGGGCGTGGGTACAGGGTTTGATATTTTCTTGCCGATGCATGATTGATGGGTAGTGACTAGGGCAACATCACTGACATAACTTGGTAGGCAAGACCTCATGTTGGATTGCTTTTCATCATGATTTCATCAAAATCTATGCCGTTAGAGAGGTTTTTCATGATCCAAGGTTTGCCAAACTGGTCTATTAGGGTGATGTGGCATAAGGTATAAAGCCAGTCTAAGGACTTTAATCTAGTGTGCGTTGGGTGTCTCCAGATAGGTCTGTGCATGGGTGCAGGTTCTGCGATCGCTCCTAGCGTTACGCTTCATCGTTGTGACGAGTCATGACGATTGCCAACGTTCATGCTTCAGCGATCGCCCTATGAGAAGATGCCTATCCCCACATTGGACATCGTTCTGGAGGGGATTCTTGAGGTCTAGAATCGAGAGTTGGGCTCAGTTCATAGGACATCCATGTTTTAGCGATCGCCCCACTGTTGTTCAGACTATAAGGTGAGGGATGATGACTTCTCCGACCGATGCTCCGACCTATGTAATGGCGCTTGACCTAGGTACTACGGGTAATCGAGCGATGCTGTTCGATCATCGCGGTACCATTGCGGCCCAGGCCTATAAGGAGCTCACTCAGTATTACCCCCAGCCGGGCTGGGTTGAGCACGACCCCCGAGAGATCTGGAATGATACCTGCTGGGCGATGCAATCGGCGATCAAAAAAGCTGGCATCCAACCGCAGCAAATTGCTTCTATCGGACTGACCGTTCAGCGGGAAACCTGTCTACTGTGGAATAAAACCACCGGTCGCCCTCTGCATAATGCGATCGTCTGGCAAGATCGCCGCACATCCGCCATGTGTCGCCAATTGGCGGAGCAAGGCCATGTCGATGAGATTTACGATCGCACCGGCTTGGTGCTGGATGCCTATTTTTCTGCCAGTAAGCTGCAGTGGTTGCTAAAACACCTGGAGAAAGATGATCCGCCCATGGAGCCGGACAATATCCTGGCGGGCACCATCGATAGCTGGGTGCTGTGGAATTTAACCGGTGGGCAGGTACATGCGACGGATGATAGCAGCGCCAGCCGCACCATGCTGCTCAATCTGAAAAATCGGCAGTGGGATGACAAAATGCTGTCCCTGTTTGGAATTCCACGGGAGATTCTGCCCCGCATTCAACCCAGTATTGGTCACTTTGGTACGCTTGCGCCGGATATTTTGGGTGCTGAAATTCCCATCACGGCTATTTTTGGTGATCAACAGGCGGCCCTATATGCCCACGGGTGCGATCGCCCTGGACTATTGAAATGCACCTATGGCACCGGCTGCTTTTTGGTGTCCCATACGGGCAATGCGATCGCCCGCTCCAAAAACCATCTGCTGTCTACCATTGCCTGGACGCAATCCCATGGCGATCAAACTGAGGTGGGCTATGCCTTGGAAGGCAGTATGTTTACCGCTGGAGCCTGCATCCAGTGGCTGCGGGATGGGCTGAAGTTAATTACCGCTGCCTCGGATACTGGGCCCATGGCAGAACAGGTGTCTGATAATGCTGGGGCCTATTTTGTCCCGGCTCTCAGCGGTCTAGGAGCGCCCCATTGGGACATGACGGCTCGGGGCGCATTCCTCGGGCTCACGGCGGCAGTGCAGCGAGAACATATGGTGCGGGCGGTGCTGGAAGCGATCGCCTACCAAGCCTGTGAGGTGGTGACCGCTATCGATCAAGATGGTGGCACCAAGACTCGGTTGCTGAAGGTGGATGGTGGAGCCTGCCAAAATGATTTCCTCATGCAGTTTCAGGCGGATGTCCTCGGGATTCCGGTAGAACGGCCAGCGATTTTGGATGCCACGGCCCAAGGAGCTGCCTTTGCTGCCGGTCTAGCGGTAGGGTTTTGGGATGACTATCGCACCTTGGTGGATCAACGCAAAATCGATCGGGTGTTTGAACCCAGTGCCAATCGCGATCGCGCTCAGGCCCAGTTCTCCCGCTGGCAACAAGCTGTAGAGCGTTCTAAACATTGGGTGGAGGAATAGCCCGCTTCATCGCCGGTCTAGGGCCTGCTTGAATGAATACACCTCTACCCCTGATGGATCGACAAAACTTCTGTAATCCTGATTCTCACGTAGGCTGGGTTAGCGTCAGCGTAACCCAGCGAAATCTAAGCTGGTACTGGGTTTGACGTTGCTCAACCCAGCCTAGACAAAAAGATGTGTCAGTCAACCAGACCAGCGACACCCTAGGTCACCATTCGCATACTCAAGTCCAACCAGGGCGATCGCGTAATCGGGGCACTGCTAGAAATGTAGTCCACGCCCGTTTTGGCGATCGCCCTAATGGTATCTAGGGTGACGTTCCCGGATGCTTCAATCAAGATGCGATCGCTCTGCTGGCGAATCAGATGCACGGCCTGAACCATGGTCTCCGGTGGCATGTTGTCCAACATAATAATGTCCGCGCCAGCATCTAGGGCTTCATGAACCTGCTCTAGGGTTTCCGTTTCCACTTCAATGGTCAGAGGATAGGGCATGGAGCTGCGAATTTGAGCGATCGCCGCCGCAATTCCCCCCGCCACTGCAATGTGATTGTCTTTAATCATCACGGCATCGTCGAGCCCCATGCGGTGATTCATCGCCCCGCCGACCTGGGTGGCATACTTCTCCAGCAGTCGTAGACCTGGCGTAGTCTTCCGGGTGTCTACTAGATATGTCGGCAAATCAGCGATCGCCTCCACATAACGCCGGGTCATGGTCGCAATGCCGCTCAAGTGCATCGCTAGGTTCAATGCCACGCGCTCGCCCATCAGCAACGCTGTCAACAGCCCATGCATGCGCAACACAACCTGCCCTGGCTCCACCCACTGCCCCTCATCGACCAGGTTGGTACAGGTCACATCTGGGCTCACTAGGTGAAACACTCGCTCGGCTAGCGGTAACCCAGCCATAACGCCAGCTCCTTTTGCCCGCCACTCAGCCGCACCCACCGTCTGGCTGGCTTTGACTAAGCCCTGGGTGGTGCGATCGCCCCGCCCAATATCCTCCCGCAGCCAGTCTTCAAGCATTGGGTTCAAGAGAAGCGCTGGCGGTAAACTCGCAACGGGAGCTGATACCTGTGGTTTCATCGTCCTAGGACTGCATCTATAAGAGTACTAGGTTCAACTCTAGCCCCAATGCCGCCCTGTCTTCTGGAAAGACACAAGTTTCTTGGAAAAAAGATCAGGATGTTTCAAATTCTCCGAAAAGCTTACTCAGTAAGGCTTTTGGAGGATTTTCTCAGGGAATACTCCTCCAGTTTTTCCAAGAAAATCTCGAAGATCTGAGGAAAAATCGGTGGTTTTTCAGGGGCTTAACGGCTGAACTGCTTGTGTGGAGAGAGTTTCAGTCACCGAAAAAAGAAAATGCCAAGGGTGTTGACAAGTCTAGATAGGTTGGATATATTGGTTAAGCGCCTGAGGGAAGGGCAACGAAAGCCGCCCGGACC
>RECH01000069.1 GCA_007694125.1 Leptolyngbya sp. DLM2.Bin15 | reverse complement strand
ATGGACAACAATAATCTGATTCAGCAGCTTTTGATGATTGGCATTGGGACAACGTCCCTTGTGGCTGAAAAGCTTCGAGACGTCAGCAATCAATGGGTAAAAGACGGTAAGCTAGACCCCGAGCAGGCGTCTAGTTTTGTCAATGATCTGATGCAGCAGCTTCGCTCGGAGCAGACCAATGTCGAAGCCCAGTTTGAGCGGCAGCTGCGCAATGTTCTACAAGACTTGGGCGTACCCCGCCAGGCAGAGATGGACGAACTGCGCGGCCGCCTCGATCGCTTAGAGCGCCAGGTGCGGGATCTAGAAAATAAGCTGTGGCGTTGATGGTTCATCAGGTTGGCCGGACTGCGCCGCTCACCCTCAACACGTTGAAGACTTAAAACGGAGGAAACTCTTTTGCGCGAGATACTAATTAGCTTTGGAGTCATCGTGGCCTGCTGCCTCGTGCTTTTGGTTGCCCAGATTCGAGGAACGGGTGATGCGATCGCTGCTCCATCTCCCACGCCGGAGGTGACCCTGGCCGACAGCAGCCTATCCGTTCCGACTGAACCTGAACTTGCCCAAGCTCCTAGCACCCAAGCTAGCGATTTGATGAATCCAGCAGAATCCCCCTCGGAGGTCGCCCCTGTGGCAGATAACCTAATTACCACTGAATCTGGTCTGAAGTATGTTGAACTGGTGGAAGGCACCGGTGCCATTCCCCAAACGGGGCAGACCGTGGTAGTGCATTATGTCGGCACCCTAGAAGACGGTACTCAGTTTGATAGCTCCCGCGATCGCAACCGTCCTTTCTCCTTCCGGCTGGGTACCGGTCAGGTGATTCGCGGCTGGGATGAAGGTCTCTCCACCATGCGGGTGGGCGGACGTCGGCAGTTGATTATCCCTCCAGCCTTAGGCTATGGAGCCCGTGGTGCCGGTGGCGTCATTCCGCCCAATGCCACCCTGGTATTTGACGTGGAATTGCTGCGGATTAGCTAGCCTGCGCAACTCGATCAGCTAGGGCGATCTAAACGGGCGCGATCGCCCTAGGATATTACATTCTTTGAAGTTTTGTAGGGTTTTGCAGATTCCGCCTAGAAGCCTGATGTACACTGAAACTCGATTGTAAAACCATCGACGTCAGCCAGATTGTATTCCAACGAATGGATCTGGTCAGACTGTTAACAGCCAATCGTTTGGAGCCTGTATATCAATGTCGCATTCCGTTAAGATCTACGACACTTGTATTGGGTGTACGCAGTGCGTCCGTGCGTGTCCTCTAGATGTTCTTGAAATGGTGCCCTGGGATGGCTGCAAAGCTGGGCAGATCGCTTCGTCTCCACGGACGGAAGACTGTGTAGGCTGTAAGCGTTGTGAAACGGCTTGCCCCACTGATTTCTTGAGCATCCGCGTTTACCTCGGCGCTGAAACGACCCGCAGTATGGGTCTGGCCTACTAATTTGTACATCTTAACTCTGGCGGATAGTTCATCCGTCTTGAGGTTTTATCACTCAACCTATAACGAATGCGGGGGCACAGTCCCCGTTTTTTTTGTCTGAGGCCGATGGTGAAAGCAGGGTGAGCGATCGCCCACCCTGAGGTACGAACTACGGCAACCATGACCGGCTGGGTATAGTCTGCAGCAACTGGAGAGCAGACCGGGAGCGATCGCTAGCGGAACATGCTGCTCACTGAGGTGTCTTCATGAATACGCCACACGGTCTCTCCCAAGAGGTTAGCCACCGATAGCACCGTCAGTTGCTCGAAGTAGCGCTCTGGGGAAACTGGAATGGTGTTGGTGACAATCACCTCCTCGAAAATGCCGCTGGAGAGCCGCTGAACCGCTGGCGGAGAGAACACCGCATGGGTGGCGCAGGCATAGACTCGGCGTGCTCCCTCATGGCGCAACATGCGACCAGCTTCGCAGATGGTGCCAGCGGTGTCGATCATGTCATCCACCAAAATGGCTGTTTTGCCCGCCACATCGCCAATAATATTCATCACCTCCGCCACGTTATGGGCCTGTCGGCGTTTATCGACGATCGCCAGGGGTGCGTCATTGAGCTTCTTGGCAAAGGCCCGAGCCCGAGCCACCCCACCCACATCGGGCGAGACCACCACCACATCGGACAGATCTTTCCGGGCTAGGTAGTCCAAGATCACCGGAGAACCATAGACATGGTCAAAGGGGATGTCAAAGTAGCCTTGGATTTGGGCGGAGTGTAGATCCATGGCCAAAATGCGCCCCGCCCCTGCTTTGGTAATCAAGTTGGCTACGAGTTTCGCGGTAATCGACTCCCGTCCAGCGGTTTTGCGATCGGCGCGGGCGTAGCCATAGTAGGGAATCACGGCGGTAATTTGCCGAGCTGATGCCCGACGGCAGGCGTCAATCATGATCAGCAGCTCCATCAAATGGTCGTTGACCGGATGACAGGTGGGCTGGATCAGATAGACATCACACCCTCGAATGGATTCTTGAATTTGCACGTACAGTTCGCCATCGGCAAACTGTTTTCTAACCATTGGCCCTAAGTCCATGCCCAGATAGCGGGCAACTTCTTCGGCCAGCAACACATTCGACGATCCAGCGAACAGACGCAGTCGGCTGTTCTCCGAAAAGGTGTGCAACGAGGTCTGAAGAGGAAGAGTAGCAGAGTGAATCACGATGAGCCCTCGGAGTATCAGAGTCAGTGCAGGACAGTACGTCTTATGGCAATGGGAGAGTCGCAACTGGCGATCGCTGCCCCCATTGCATTAAACCAAAACGGCTCGTCCCACGTCTTGGGAGTCTGAGCCGCCCAGGCTGAGGATAGGCTTAACAGTGCCAGGGTCAACCATGACCGTCCTGGTGGCATTTGAAGTCAGGCTATGCCAGCCTACCATTCCTAGAAATGGCAAAATATAGGGTTTTCACGAGATTATTTAAGAACAGCCTTACGATTAAAAATACATGGGACAGGAGCGGGCTAGATGGGCTGGTGAGGCGCAATCTAGCTTCAATAACTGGGGTGGGGAGATGGCAGGGAACACCGAGTGTAACCCTAGAGCTTAAACTCGGTTACCTGGTACAGATTATACTGTGCGATCGCTGGGATCCAACAGGCTCTTACTCCGTCAACTGGCTGAACGTGGCGGGGCAAATCTGAGAGGAATGACCGATTTTGGGGCTGCACCTAGGGCTACACTGGGCAGCGGTTGGATGCTGGTTGAGGGTTCGGCTTTTCTTAACGTTGGTTTTTGCGATTGCTCTCAAGCGCCCGGAATTGCCGAGATGCAAATTCAAGATAGGGAATAGCTCGCTGAGGAGCATGAAGGTCTAAAAAATAGAGCGCCTGCTCCATGGCGGCATGGGCTAGAGCGACTTGCCGCTGCTGAGTTGATGACATACGATCCTCCGACATGATGTCCTGATCTCAATGGAATGGATGGGTGCCTCAGGTCAGCGATCGCTGAATCTTGGCATCAAGGAACCCATGGTTTGTCAAGAATCACCACTGGGGACGGTAGTGAGGCTAACAGCTACCGGTGGGCTGACCGGTAGCGCTGCCGGCCCTGAGCGGGGGCATGCCTAGGGTGGGCTACGTTTAGTATCCCGTGATCCAGCCGATGATCCCGTGATCGCGTTGGTGGTTCCATGTGATTGTTTTGGAGCCATATCGTGACGGATCGGCCTTCCAGGGGTGAGCCCTCCAAGGGGGGAAATGTGATCTAAACTATGACTAGGCTGTGAGATGTATCACATTTGGCGGATGTTTAATCAGCATGGCATTGATAAACTTGGGATGTTCCAAGTGGGAATACTAGGGAAGTTCGCCCCTTGCCTCTCCTGGGTTTTGCCATCGAACGCTATGTGAGTTCATCCAACGGTACTGGGATCGCGTCTCAGGGATGCACTGGGCTCTTCTATTACTCCTCCACGTTGCTATGTCTGTACATCAAACGCTGGTTTCGGATCAGGCATCACTGCTGTCCACCTTGCTCAACAGTTTGCCCACGGCGGCGGCCCTGCTAGATGTTGAGATGAATTACTTAGCGGTCAATCAACAGTGGCTGCGACTAGGGGCGATCGCCAATGGTGGTATCTCCGATTGGGTAGGTCAATCCCACGGGCAATATTTCCCAGACCATGTCAAGCGCTGGGAGCAGATTTTGGCGACCTGTCATACGGATGGTTCCTATCAATGGCAAGACGAGCAACCTGGCTTTACCCAGGGAGGTCTGTGCTGGACAGCTCGCCCTTGGAGCGATGGAGCGATGGTCTCATCGTTTTCCCTGGGTCATCCAGCCGGTCTTTTGTTGATGGCGGATGAGGTGACCCTCTGTCCTTTGCCCCAAGGGCGATCGCCCCGCCAGATCCAAAAGGAGCAGATTATTCATTCCCTATCGTCGCAAATTCATCAAATTCTTGACTTGCAGCAAATTTTACAGACCACCGTTAAAGAAGTACGGCAATTCTTAGACACGGATCGGGTCTTGATCTATCAATTTGCCCCAGACTGGAGCGGCACCATTGTGGTGGAATCGGTGGTCGAGGAATGTCCCTCCGTCTTGGGAACATCCCTCCGCGATCCCTGTTTTTCCGAGAAATATATTGAGCCCTATCGCCACGGACGCATTCACGTGGTGAACAATGTGCAGCACGCCAACCTAGTGCCCTGCTATGTTAATTTTCTCAAGCAATTTCAGGTGCAGGCGAATCTCGTGGCTCCCATCATCTGCAACGGCCTTCTCTGGGGATTAATCTGCGTCCATGAGTGCCAGACGGCCCGAGCTTGGCAACCCATTGAAATGAACTTAGTTGAGCAACTGGCTACCCATGTGGGTATTGCCATCCAGCAGGCCGAATTATATCAGCAGCAGCAACAGCAGCTTGCCGAACAAGAGATGACCCTAGAGCGGGCTATGGCCGATCGCTTTTCTAAAGAAGCAGCTCTGCGCCGGTCAGAACAGCGGCGATCGCTTTTGTTTGAACAAACCCCCATTGCGGTTGTCGAGCTAGATCGTCAGCTACGGGTCACGGCTTGGAATCGGGCGGCGGAGCGCGTCTTTGGCTATAGTGCCAGCGAGGCCGTGGGCCAATCGATTCAAGACCTGATTGTGCCCGCTAACGAGCATCAGTTTGTTGAAGATGTGCTGCTGTCGCTGATGGATAGTGGCACTAGTTACCAGAGTGAAAATACCAACGTCACCAAGTCGGGGGACTACATTCTTTGTGAATGGCACGATGTGCGCTTAGTTGATGAACATGGCAGTCTTGTGGGCATTGCCTCCCTAGCGATCGATATTACCCAGCGCAAACATGCCGAATATGCCTTGCGGCAGTCGGAGGCAGCCCTGCGGGTTCAAGCTCAGCAGCTAGAGTGCACCCTCAATGAACTCAAACGTACCCAGATGCAACTGGTGCAAAGTGAGAAAATGTCCAGTCTGGGGCAGCTTGTGGCGGGGGTGGCCCATGAGGTCAACAATCCCGTGAATTTTATCTATGGTAATCTCAACCATGCCCATCGATACCTAGAGGATATGATCGAGGTTCTAAATCTCTATCGTTTGCATTATCCAGAGCCGGTTGCCCCCGTGCAGGCAGCGATCGCCCGCGTGGAGTTAGATTACCTGATTGAGGATTTTCCAAAAACCTTAGACTCCATGCAGGTTGGTACGGAGCGCATTCGTCAAATTATTAGCAGCTTGCGCAACTTCTCACGACTGGATGAAGCTGCCTTAAAACGGGTGGATATCCACGAAGGTCTGGAAAGTACGCTGATGATTTTACAGAGTCGGCTGAAGCCAAAAGCCAATCAAGCTGGAATTATCATCAAAAAAGACTATGGGACATTGCCGTGGGCGGAATGTTTTCCTGGGCCGCTCAACCAGGTCTTTATGAATATTTTATCTAATGCCATTGATGCCCTCGATGAGATGCGATCGCTGCCGGGTGCGGAGCCCATCATCCACATTGCCACGCAGCAGATCCATGAAAATCTCATTCAAATCCAAATTCACGATAATGGCCCTGGCATTGCCTCCAGTTTACACAATCGTATTTTCGACCCATTTTTCACCACGAAGGAGCCCGGTAAAGGTACGGGGCTGGGGCTGTCGATCTGCTATCAAATCATCACAGAGCGCCATAGCGGTCAGTTACGCTGCATATCAGAACCCAATCAGGGAACGGAGTTTATGATTGAAATCCCTGTGATCCAGCCGCGATCGTCGTCCTAATCGAACCAAGAGGAGCGATCGCGGTTGCCCTGGCGTAACAACTGTGGCAACAGACTCTGTGGGATTAAGTGGGAGGACGTATCCTGATGAGAGGAGGGCTGAGCTGAGCCGAAACCCAGCAAGCTCCATTGAACTCAAACCAAGAGGGTTGAGCGGAGCTGAAACCCG
>RECH01000340.1 GCA_007694125.1 Leptolyngbya sp. DLM2.Bin15 | reverse complement strand
ATCGCCCCCAACACGTCAGCACATTCCCAGGAGCGATCGCCCCCAACACGTCAGTAAGTTCCCAGGAGCGATCGCTCCTCTGACAGTTTCATGGTGACAGCACATGGGAGTTCGAGCTTGTTTGCCGCCGCACAACTTCGTTGTTAGTCGCTCTAACACAGTTCTTTTGCGCCGTCGCTGGGGTCAAGCCATTTGCCAAGTCATATCCTGCCCTGCCCGCAAGGGCACCAGTGCAGATTCTGTAAATGGAACTTCGTTGGGAACGCGCCAGGTTGTTTTGGTCAACGTAATCTGTTCGGTATTGCGTGGAAGTTGATAAAAATCTGGCCCATAGAAGCTGGCGAACGCTTCAAGTTTATCAAGGGCATCGACACTCTCGAACGCTTCTGTATACAACTCCATCGCATGAAGAGCTGAATAGCACCCTGCACAGCCACAGGAGCTTTCTTTGCTGTTCCGAGTATGGGGGGCGCTGTCGGTGCCTAGAAAGAACTTAGGATTGCCGGAGGTTGCTGCTTGCAAGAGAGCGGATCGATGCTCCTCTCGTTTCAAAATGGGCAGGCAATAAAAATGGGGGGAAATGCCACCCTGGA
Organism: Leptolyngbya sp. DLM2.Bin15; assembly: GCA_007694125.1. Classification (GTDB taxonomy): domain Bacteria; phylum Cyanobacteriota; class Cyanobacteriia; order RECH01; family RECH01; genus RECH01. The sequence continues at coordinate 5,786 of RECH01000340.1, read as the reverse complement.
ATAGGCTATTGCGGTTGAATAACAGATGTTGTGGCGTGATGGTTGCAGCGATGTTGTGGGCAGATAAGACATACTGCACCGCATCGGAGGTGGTAATGTGTTCAAAAACGACGCGCAGGTTGGGAAATCGTTGCTTGAGCGGGATCAAATGGCGCTCGATAAACACCTTCTCGCGATCGAACATATCAACACCGTGATCGGTCACTTCGCCATGCAGGAGTAACGGCAGATCTACCTGCTGCATCGCTTCAAAGACGCGATCGCACTTGCGAATGTCTGTCACCCCCAGGTCTGAATTGGTCGTTGCCCCGGCTGGGTAGTACTTGACCGCCTTGACAAACTGAGAGGCTTTCGCCGCAATAATTTCTTCGGGGCTGGTGTTGTCGGTGAGGTAGAGGGTCATCAGGGGTTCAAACGCTTGCCCCTCTGGAACGGCTGCAAGGATGCGATCGCGGTAGGCTGCTGCATCAGCGACCGAGCGTACGGGAGGCTTTAAATTTGGCATGATAATGGCGCGGGCAAACTGACGCACCGTATGCGGCAGAACTGCTTTCAATGCCGCGCCGTCGCGTAGATGGAGATGCCAGTCATCAGGTCGGGTGATTGTGAGCTTTTGCATGTTTCAATTATAAAACTACGAGGGCTTTCGCAAGACATACGCCAACGACGTTCATGCACACCCACTGTCGAACGTTTGTCGGTTGTGATGGGGGGCGATCGCTCACCCGACCAGCGCATCTACTTCAACGGGTGGGGGTGACGTTGGGGGGCGATGTTGACAGACACGTGTTGATCAAATGCCCGATGGGCTAGCAAAGATTCAACCTCAGGTGTGCCCATATTCCTTTAAAAGTTAAAATAATAGAGAAACATTGGAATTACTCTGATGAGGCTAGATCGTATTACGAGCAATCCAGAACGGATGAATGGGCAACCCTGCATTCGTAATCTTCGCCTTACGGTTCGTCGGGTGATTGAGCTACTAGCGACTTATCCTGATCGAGAAGAATTACATCAAGAGTTTCCAGAACTAGAGGATGAAGACATCCAACAAGCCCTAATGTTTGTCGCTTCCTACTTGGACGATCGCATCATTGAGCTTCCTAATCGCTATGAAACTGTTGCTTGATCAGGGATTGCCACTCTCTGCGGCAGCATTATTACGCGAAATAGGTATTGACAGTATTCACGTTGGTGAAATTGGCATGTCTGAAGCTGAAGATGCAGACATCATCCAGAGAGCCAGAGACGAGGGGCGTGCCGTCGCTACTCTTGACGCAGATTTTCATACGCTGTTGGCACTCAAGGGAGCGATCGCTCCCTCAGTCATTCGCATTCGGATTGAACGGTTACGTGCTCAGGCACTCACGAATCTTTTGTTGGCCGTCATCGCTGAATGTGAGGGGGATTTAGAGCAAGGGGCAGCCATTACGATTGAGCCAAGCCGCATTCGTGTCCGTCGTTTGCCGTTAGTGCCAGATGTCTGATGTCTCTACCCTGCACGTGCTTCCTGCGTTTGGGGGGGCGATCGCTCAACTGACCAGCAGATCTACGTCAACGTTAAGCCAGGTCACGGGTAACGCTACAGTCAATAGGTATATCCATTTACAGAGCCCTTTGCCCAAGAAAAGCGTACCGAGGCGACAAGTTTGTACCGAAAGAGCAACGATGCCTGCCTGGGGGGTGATTCAAGGCAGGGGGCCGTCGCTTTATAAATGAGTTAAGACAGGCAATTACTCGCAAGTGCTGCTTTCTTCAGGAGAGTTTATAGATGTCACACCGAGCTTTTGGTGCTGAGCGTAGGTCGATGGCGGACGACGACTATCCTGAGTGTCAATGTTCCACGTATCAATTTTCTGAATGTTAGTTACTCCCTCCGCGCTACTGGCGGAACTCTCTATAGACAGGCTCAGCCCCCGTATTTACTGGCTGGGCCAGGCGTTGATCGCGTTCTTGCCCTACTGGCTGGCTGGACTGTTGGCTGGGTTCATCATGTTGACCCTGGGGGCCGTTTTGGGCCGCGTTTGGCTGGTTGATCAGCTGCGCCCCATAGAAGAACTATGCCTGTTGACCCTCAACGAACTGGCCAGTCCGACCCGCGATCGCCTGGTTACCGCCGTTACCTATTTAGCCCAGGGAGAAGTGACGATTCCCCTAGTGATGGTGATCGGTGGGGTGCTGATCTATCGCGGCGAGGCGGCCGCGGCGCTGATCTTAGCCCTAGGGCTGTGCGGTTCGTGGTTGCTCAACAGCGTCTTTAAATCGTTCTTTCGGCGGCAGCGGCCCAATCTGTGGGAGTCTGCCAAACGCCCGGTGGACTACAGCTTCCCCAGTGGACACTCCATGAGCGCCGTTTCGTTCTACGGTCTATTATCGGCCAATCTCAGCACCTACTTCGGCATTTCCCTGGGGGTCACCATTCCAGTGGCAGCCGTGATCACCATGGGGGTGGGCCTCAGCCGTCTCTATCTCGGTGTGCACTGGCCCACGGATGTGCTCAGTGGCTGGCTGGCTGGGGGCATCTGGCTAGGGGCCTGTCTGCTCGGTTTAAGCCATATCAGCGGACTTTGACGGGGTCTCTGGGGCCAAGGCCGCTGGCAGAACGGGGGGCGGGACACAGATGGCGATCGCCCGGGGCACGATTTCCACCATGACTGGGGTGATGCCAATGCACTCGCCGTCGGCGTGGACATCAAGGGGCCGGTAGCTGCTGACCTCAACGGCAGTGGTCTGATACATTTTGAGCCGAGCATGGGGCAGATGTTTTCCGCGCATGGCGGCAAAGAACTGACGCAGATGATCCCATTTTGACGGTTTATCGATGTAGATTAAATCCAGCTTACCGTCATCCATTTGGGCGTGGGGTGCTAAGGAAAATTCCACTCCGTAGCGGGAGCTATTGCAAACGTTGACTTGTAGGGTGCGAAGATAGACCTTGCGCCCGTCGAAGCGCAACCTGAGGCGATGGTGTTTGAACTGAAAGAAGGTTTTGATTGCTAAGAAAAAGCTTTTGAGCGCCGTCCAGAGGTTGCTTTTCATGCCCTCTTTGACGCTGTCTCCATGGGGAAATAGCGTCGCTTCTAGACCGATGCCGACCACTTCCATAAAGTAGTGGTGGTTGGCTTTCCCCATATCAAAAAAACGGCGATCGCCTGCTTTCAACACCTGCACCGCCTGATCGAGGTCGATGGGAATATTGAGGCTGGCGGCAATGTTGTTGCGGGTACCTTGGGGAATAATGCCCAGGACCGTCTGAGTATGCACCAACCCCCGCGCCACGGCTTCAATCGTGCCATCACCCCCGGCGGCAATCACCAAGTCGGCCCCGGCCTTGGCCGCAGCGGCAGCCAGCCCCTGACCGTCTTCCTCGGGGTTGGTGATGCAGACCTCGGCGTCAATGTCCTGCTTTTTTAAAGCGGTGGTCAGCCTCGGCAAGAGCTGAGCATTGTTGTCGGGGCCAGAGGTGGGATTGACAATCAGGACAATATTCATTCCTAGAATTTTAAGTCCACGTCGTCTAAAACCGCCCCCCCCTTGGGGATTAGATAGCTGGGTGGATAGAGGAGCGATCGCTGAAACTGCCACATCGTGACGAAACCCGATAGCCTCACGCCGACACAGGACAGCAGGACATAGGCCATGAGCTGGAGTTGAACAGCTCAGTTTAATCCGCTTAGGACGACGATGCTCCATAACAACTCTGCCTGCAAGCATCAAACGGAACATTGATAATACATGTGTACCTTTGATGGCAAAATGGAAGATATACGGATCTTTGCTGTCTATCTACCCTGCAGAGGGCTATTATGCAGATCATTTGCCGTTTAATCACCCTCTAGGGGTAGATAGGATGCAAATAATCTGCCTATTCACCTAGTAGGAGGCATATAGGCAGATTGGATCGGTCTAATTAAGTTGTTAGTCTGCCATTTAGAAGCCACAGGAAAAAAATATATGGTACTTTTCTAAAAATGCTTAAATAATTTAGTATCTTTTAAAGCCTCGTATGTATTAAGGCAAAATAGGTGATCTACAACTAGGGTGCTAAAGCCATGATGTATGGAAGTCAGACTGAATGTTTCGTAATTATGCCATTTGGCAAAAAAGAGAATATAGATGGCGAAGTGATAGATTTTGATGAGATTTATCATTTCTTAATCAAGCCTGCAGTAGAAACTTTAAGCATAAAGTGTATCCGTTGTGATGAGATTGCTGAAGCTGGATGGATCCATTCAAAGATGTTTAAACATATTTATGAGTCTGAAATTGCAGTGGTTGACATTACCTCTTTAAATCCAAATGTATTTTACGAGCTTGGTATAAGGCATGCTCTCGTTAAAGCAGTAACAATCTTAATTCGCAAGAAAGGAACAATGATGCCTTTTAATATCCAGGGCTTCCAAATAATTGAATATGATCCAAAGAGTTTGTCAAGCATCACAGAAACAAAAGAAAAAATCATAGCTCTTATCCAGAATGGAATTAAGCTCCGGAAGAATGATAGCCCTGTGCATGAAGTTCTTGATGTTAAAATTGGAGACGAAGTAAAGTTCATTAACAAAACTGAGATTTTTTCCTACAAACTTTGTATGTCCCACCAAAAGAAAATTTGTCTGGTTACTGGTGACATCCAAAGTCTGAGAGGAATTGATGTTTGGGTTAATTCCGAAAACACAAATATGCAAATGGCTCGTTATCACGACAGGTCAATTTCATCTATTATTCGTTATCTAGGTGCCAAAAAGAGCAAAGCCAAGCAAGTTATTGAGGATACAATTGCAAATGAAATCCTAGACCTAATGGATAAGGATACGTATGTGCATCCGACTACTGTACTCGTTACTGGAGCGGGAGAATTAGAACGAACGCATCTGGTTAAAAAGATTTTTCACGTCGCTTCAGTTATCGGACAAGTTGGTAAGGGCTATACTCCTGTTTCTGATTTAGGTATGTGTGTACGCAATGCTTTAAGTGAGGTTGACCAGCCTGATCTTCAAGACTGTAAATTACGCTCAATATTGTTTCCATTAATGGGTACAGGTAGTGGCTCAGGAAACCTTGAAGAGAAGGCTAAAGAGTTAATTGATGCCGCAATTGACTATTTGAAAGAAAACTCACAAAGCAACTTTGAGGAGGTGTATTTCCTAACATCAACCATCAAAGAACTGCAGGTATGTCAGCATATTCTTGAGGAAAACTCTGAAGTTCTACCTGCATAAAGTTGTGCTTGGTATGTTCATCCCTAAGAATCAGGTTTGGTAATGAGAGCTTGACTGCCAGGAGACGAGTGATTGCAATTGGTGATCGCGTATTTTGGGTCTTCTCCTCAACCGAGTGTCCAGAGACTCGGATAATATTGGATATTGGGTTTTCAATATCTAATGGCTGATATCTCAGGTTGGTCAATTCCTAACACCTCTGCTGACTCAGCTTGAGTCATTTGCTGCTTAGTAATAATGCTGCTGACCCTACGAGCAAGTTCTGCTTTGACAAGCAATTCGTCAGCGTTCTCCAAACTCAAATCTGCAAACACGTTGCCAATGTTGGGTTGTACTCCAATTTCTTGATTTATATCTTACTCTCCTTGATGTTTATTGTAATTCTGCAAGTAATGCTCTTTGACTCGTTTTAGCCGTGCTTCAATTTATTTGGTCAGTTGCGTGGTTGTTGCCAGATTGGGGAGGGCGATCGCTCAATCGACTGTCGCATCTACTTCAACGCGTGGGGGTGGCATTGGGGGGCGATCGCGTCAATAGTCCGTCAAAATGCGGGTGAGGCGCTCTGCA
>RECH01000070.1 GCA_007694125.1 Leptolyngbya sp. DLM2.Bin15 | reverse complement strand
GGCTGTTCTGTAGTTTCCCTGAGCGTAATACAATAACGCCAGACTATTGAGGCTGGTAGCGACATCGGGGTGATTCTCACCTAATATAGTTTCACGGATGAAGAGCGATCGCTGATAAAGCGGCTCTGCTGCCCCATAATTCCCCTGGGCTTGATACAACCTGGCCAGATTATTGAGGCTACTGGCTACATCAGGATGATTTTCACTCAACAAGTTTTCCCGTATCACTAAGGCTTGCTGAACTAGCAAAATAGCCTCACCATATTGCCCCTGTTGATATAGTTGCCATGCTTGTTGATTCAAACGCTCAGCCTCTTCCAAAGCAGCCGTTTGCTCGGTCGTCAACGTCTGAGCCACCGCTGCCGGCATCCGCCCCGGCACCATCGGAGCCACCAGCGCCAGCGCCATCACCACCGCCGCCATCCGCCGCTGGGCAGCCCTCCGCAGCAACAGCGAACCAACACCCCAATCCCTTGCAGGACGAGGCATCGGTAGAGCAGACTTCCGAGAACGGGAACAACGCATAGCAGATCAGTCCTATTGAGTAGAGGTGAACGCCCCTATATAGTCCTCGACCCCACCCAGGTATGCAAGACCTCCATGCGCTACCCTCAAACTTGTGGCCCTGAAACAAGAAAAATTTGAACACCCAGATCCCCGGTTTTTCTAAAAAACCGGGGATCTAATCCCATACGTCAGTGCGATACAACGATGAAACATTGGAGTCCAGAAGACCTTGCATTTCGCTGTCAACGCCTTTCCCTGCGGCTAGAAATGCTGGCCCAAACCTTCTCCCAGCTCGCCACATTGGGTGAAGAAGCCACCGCTGCCGACGAAGCGCTGACCACCCTGCGCCAGGCAAAGGCATGGCTTGAACTAACCGCGATAGATTTGAACATCGATCAAGCCTTTGAATTAGCCCAGATCCAACAGCAACTCTCTCGCTGGCATCTGCATTGGGCCGAGACCTGGGCTACAGACTCCCAGCGCCAAGACATAGCTCGCTACTCTCGAACCTGGGCTGAGCAACTGCGGGCGATCGCTGGTGTTCTGGTTTAGGATAATCGATAGACCCTTAGATGCCGAGATTCCCTGCCCATGAGCAACACCATCGCCATCGGACGGTTGACCCTTCCCGAAATCCTCGACACACAATCTCTCCGATTGGCAGATGATCCTCACTTTTTTGAGGAATGGCAAGGTGTGCAACCGCCATTAACGGCTGAAGACAGCCATTTCTTAGATCAAGTTCAGAACGATTATGTTGATCAACTCCGCCAAGGGCAACTATCAGAAGGGTTGATCAAACTGGTGATTATCTCACCCTTGCTGCATTTAGCAGGGTTTTACCGCCATCCCTATCAGGTACGTTTGGAAGAACCCGTGCAGGTCGAAGGTACCGAGGGTAGCGTAACCTGGCGCGGCCGTATTGACGCACTGGTGGTGCAAAACAAGCTTTGGGTGGTCGTTGTGGAGTCAAAGGGCGGAGCGTTTGGCATTGATCAGGCAATTCCCCAAGCGCTGGGCTATATGTTTGCAGCGCCTGATCTCCAATGCCCGGTGTATGGATTGGTGACCAATGGCAGTAGCTATGCGTTTCTGAAGCTAGTTCGGCAGCCAGAAGCGTTGTATAGCGTATCGGATGTCTGGTTGTTCCTGCCTGGCCGTCCCATCCTCCATCGCGTGCTGGGAGTCTTGAGAGCGATCGCTCAATCGCCCGATTTTGGCTAGCATGATAGAAAGAGTTGACGGTACAAACAATGGTTGCCTCATTGCCAGTTCCCCTATCCCCCGACGACTATCTGCACCTAGAAGCAGAAAGCCGGATCAAGCATGAGTATATCGACGGCTATGCCTATGCTATGGCCGGAGCCACCGATGCCCATGTGACCATTGCAGGAAATTTGTTCGCTATGCTGCGTAACCACCTGCGGGGCAGTGGCTGCCGCCTGTATATCTCTGATATGAAGGCACGGGTGGAGGCCCGCAATTGTTATTACTATCCCGACGTGATGGTCACCTGTGATCCACGGGATGCTGAAACAGACACCTATAAGCGCTTTCCCAAGCTGATTGTAGAAGTGCTGTCTGCATCGACTGAAGCCTTTGATCGAGGAGATAAGTTTATTAGCTACCAAGCCCTAGACACCCTGGAAGAATATGTCGTGATCAATACGCGCCATCAGCGGGTGGAATGTTTTCGGCGCGGTGCAGATGGGCAATGGCTGTTGCAATACTACGTCCCAAGTGCAGCAAGGTTTGAGCTACAGAGCCTGCAGTTTAGTGCAACGTTGACGGCGCTGTATGAAGATGTGGTGCTCGAAGCATCGGAGGAGCCAGAGTCTGCTGACGATCCACGGGAACGGGGCTGATGTTGACGCCAACATCACTGGGCGATCGCTCCATACCCATGGGTTTTATCGGCAATCAGAGGTTGGCAACAAGGGTTGGGGATGAGGGGGCGGGTTCGTCTATCCATATGCAAGCTGCTTTACCCATAGCCATGTTCATGTAGTCAACCTCATCCATCAGCGTCCTTCAGGATTTGTATCTAGGTCATTAATAAAAGCAATTCGCCGCGATTTTCCCATAGCATCAGCACACCACTGAGGGCCACAAAGGTAAGAATGGCGTGGCGAAACTGCTGACGACTCATATGATACAGCACATATTTACCTAGCCAGTTGGCTGGAATTGCCGCCAGCCCCACCACCAATCCATAGCCCACATACTGCCAATTGAGGATGCCCAGCGCCAAATAGCTAACCAGCTTCAGGCTGTGCATCAGGGTAACCGTGATTGATTTGGTAGCGATCAAGTCTTCTTTTTCTAACCCATAGCTAAGATAAAGGGGGTTGAGGATTGGGCCCGTACTTCCCACAAGGCTAGAGATAAAAGAATTGATGAGGGATAGGGGAAAAAACTGCCAGGCGTGGATGGTGAGGCGGAGCTGGGATTGATTGATGAACGCCATCACTGCCATCACAATCAGCAAGATGCCCATAATTGCCTGCAGCCACTCTAAGTTCATTTCCTTGAAGGCATAGGCTCCCAGGATGGCCCCAATTAGCGTGCCCGGCACGTGCCAGAGGGTCAGTTTCCAGTCGATACGATTCCAAAAGAAGATGGAGCGCTGGGCATTTCCCACCAGCATTCCCACCGTAATCACCGGCGCAACGGCCTGCGCTCCAAACCATAGGCTGACTAAGGGAATCAAGATCAAGGGACTGCCGCCCCCCGATAACATACTGACAAACCAAGCAAGAAAGCTGACGAGTCCAAGTAACAGCAGTGGCATGGAGGTTACGCAGGTGAAGTGGAGGTAACCCATTAAGCATCGACATCATCACCAAGTTTCTTAGTGTTTGAGGTCAAATTTTAATGTGTTGTTACAATTCTACTCTCAGAGCGATCGCCTGCCCATAAAGATTGATCGAGATCAGCTAGGTGAGCCTCAAAACGGCAGGGGTGCAGAGCAGGTCAGCCAAGTTTGATGGTGGGGATGGCAGAGGGTGAGGTGATGGGCGTGGAGGTGTAGGCGGTCGGCCACCAACCCACCATAGAGGCGATCGCCCCAGATGGGACACCCTAGCCCCTGGGCAGCATGAACCCGGAGTTGGTGGGTGCGACCGGTGATGGGTGTAAATTCTAATCGGGTGCGATCGCCTTGGCGGTCGATGACGCGATAGTCGGTATGGCTCGGTTTGCCCTGGGGATGGACGTGCTGGCGGGGAGGATGATCGGGGTCAGCTTGCAGCGGTAGGTCGATGGGGCCGTGATCTTTGGCCAGGTGACCGATGACAATGGCTTCGTAGATTTTTTGCATCTGACGGGCTTGGAACTGCCGCCTCAGAATGCGATCGCTCTCCGGAGTTTTGGCCAACAGCAGCACCCCGGAGGTGTCTTGATCCAGGCGATGGACGGCGGTCACGTAGGGTAGACGAGAACGGAGGCGGCTTAGGACGCTATCCTGGCGATCGCTGGTTCGTCCTGGCACGGAAAGCAGTCCCGCTGGTTTATCGACAGCCACCAGCCAGTCGTCTTCATAGAGAATCGGCATGGGAGCCTGGGGGGCGATCGCTTGAGACAATCCCGATAGCATGAAGCCCATGAGCGGCTGGCAACGCTCGGCGCAGGCTTCGTAGAACCGGCCCGCCACCCGATCGCCCTGGGAGGGCCCCCACCAAAATTCAGCCATTGCTAAAGGGGTGAGCTGATGGGTGGCGGCGTAGTAGAGCAGCTTGGGGGCACAGCAATCGCCGGTGCCGCTGGGCAGTTGGGGGTTGAGATCGGGCAGCGATCGCCATTCCCCTGCAAAGTTGGTCAGTTGGTAGGCCTCATGGAGCTGGCTCTGCAGGCTCCGGGATAGATCCTTGCGGGCTTGCTTGATCTGACGCATCTGGGCATCAGCTTGGGCGATCGCCGCCTCCAAGGGCTGAAGCTGCTGCCGGTGCTGGCGTTTCAGATGGCGCAACTCGATACCATCCTGACGGCTTTGCTGATCGAGGGCATCGAGGGCGATCGCCTGCTCAGTTTCTGGAAGGGACTGCTGGATCATGGCGCGCTGCTGTTGTCGGTGCTGTTGTCGGTGCCGGTGGCGATCGCGCATCTGCTGCCGCTGCTGATCACAATGCCGCTGTACCTCTGCATACTGCTGGCGTATGGGTAAGCTGTGCAGATCCTGAAGCTGCTGTTTCATCTGGTCTAGCTGCTGCAGCGTCTCGGTTTCAGCCGCCATCAGAGACTGCCGTGCCGGCAACGGCGGCACCCAACCCGGCCGATGAGGTTGCCCCTGCAGCGTGCCTGAAAAGGCCTTGAGCACCTGCATCTCCGCTGTGGCCGTTGCCACCACCAGCACCCCATACATCTTGCCCTCCTGGGAACTCCTGGGATCCGCCGCCAACTCATGCATCACTTGCCGCGCTACCGATTCCGCCAGGGGCGATCGCGGCAGCCGTAGCCAGTCCCCGGTTCTTGGACAGCGTCCCTCATACCAGTAGGTGCCGCATGTCCCATGGGGAGCGATCGGGTCTAGGTCATACAGCGCTAGGGGTAGGGCAATGGTCATGGCCAGGATCGTGGGGCAACCGGAGTGCGATGATGTGATGAGAAAACCCTATGGATGGGTAAAATGCGTAGTGCGTCAAAGCCTTGCGAGACCGCGTTACGGCTACGCCTAACAGCGCGCTACAGCGGAGATGCGACCGTTTGGGCTGAGCGGTTGCGGTGCATTGCCTAGCCTTTGCCCAGTTCAGGATAACCGGGAGTACGTTGGTCGAACTTGCGTTGTCCCAGGATGAGGATTAATTGAGGTGAAAATCTAGTCCTTGATCAGCATGGAGCGATCGCGCTCCTTGTTCTAGAGGAGGGAGTAGATCGAGGGCAAGCTGCAATTGATTGAGTCCTGCTCCATGGGGTGAGGGGCCGTGATAGTCACTGCCTCCAGTGATCAGTAAGCCATACCGCTGACCAATGGCTGTCAGACGACGGCGATCGCGTTCCGCATGGTTCGGATGATAGACCTCAACGCCCATCAACCCAGCTTCCACCAAGGTGGGCAACACCTCGGGCACAGGGCCACCTCGAAACAGATAAGGATGGGCCCAAACCGGCACCGCACCACAGCGGCGCAGAAGCTGAATGCCATCGACGGCCGAAAATTTTTCATAGGCCACATAGGCAGGCTTATCTTCCCCCAGCCAGCGTTCAAAGGCTTCCTGGGGCGATCGCACATAACCGGCGGCCACCAGCGCCGCTGCAATATGGGGACGACCAGGGGCCATGGTGTGGGATAGGCGGGGCAGGATGATGGGGTAGCCCAGCGCGGCCAAGTTTTCAGCCATCTGCTGAGCGCGGCGGTGTCGTCCTTCCACCCGCTCTCGCAGCGGCGCTTCCAAGGCCTGACGATTGGGATAGAAGCCTAGAATATGCAGCGATCGCCCATTATGCACCGTACTCAGTTCCACCCCCGGCACCAGGGTCAGAGATGTCCCAGCGGCAGCTTGGCAGGCCTCATCCCAGCCGGAGAGGGTGTCATGGTCGGTGATCGACAGAACCTTGAGTCCGGCAGCGATCGCCTCTTGCACCAGTTGGGTGGGGGTGAGGCTGCCGTCGGACTGGGTGCTGTGGCAATGGAGATCTAGCATGGTGTTGGCGGGGAGGTGCTGGACGGGTAGGTGGACTCAATTCAATGAAGCTAAGCTGCCGGGTTTCGACTTCGCTCAACCCTCGTCTTATAAACGACGTCGAAAAGCTTGCTAATAGTTACGTTCTCCCACTGATGGGGTGGATCGTCACTTCAGTATAACGGGGCTGTTGCAAGGAATGAGAGCGATCGCCCCTCAGGGAATGCAGCTACGTTGCCGGGTTTCGACTCCGCTCAACCCTCGTCTCA
>RECH01000071.1 GCA_007694125.1 Leptolyngbya sp. DLM2.Bin15 | reverse complement strand
CTTTCGCATCGATGGCGTAGCAGCAGTTGACCGTTCCGGTTTTTCTGTAAGCAGTGCCGGAGACATCAATGGCGATGGTATTGATGACCTGATCATCGGGGCATACGGTGCCGACCCCAATGGCACCTTTTCAGGCTCCAGCTATGTGGTGTTTGGTCGTCCTATAAGGGATATCACTATTCCTAGCCCGTTTGACGATATCCTCAAGGGCACAGCGGGTGACGATACGATTCGGGCTTTGGGAGGCGATGATGTGGTGCGTGGATTGGGCGGTGACGATCGCCTCTTTGGACAAGCTGGTAACGACACGCTTCGAGGTGGGGATGGTAACGATATCTTACTCGGCGGAACCGGCAACGATCGCCTGGATGGCGGCCCTGGCAACGATGTGATTACGACTGGAGCAGGGCGCGATATCATTGTTATCCGCCAAAACGACGGCTTCGATCGCGTCACCGATTTTCAAAACAATCGAGACCGTATTGATTTGGTGGGGATTCGGTTTGGGCAGTTAACGATTCGGCAACGGCAGGATGACGTGTTGATCAAACTTGACAATACGAATCTGCTGCTTTTGGAAAATACCAACGCGTCTGCCATAGACCGGGCGGACTTTGTGTAAGTTATCCATGCATTGAGATCCTCCATGTCCCGCCGGATCTTGATCCGGCAGGGAATATCAATAGGTACCGAGAGGGAAAGACCTTGAGGTGTGGCTAAATCAGAGTATGAGCCTCTAGCTAGAGAATCTGAAACTCTATGTAAAATGCTGCAGAATCATACTACTACTCAGCAACGCCCCCCGTTGACTCAGGCAGTTCGTTCCTTTGACGAACCACAAGTGCTCCCCGTCTCAGACTTACAGCAGGCTACTGAGAAACAGAGAGACAAAGGCAAAAACACCGATGACTAAAAGAGCCGTTGCCACAACTAAGGCACTAGAGCGGCGCGAGTAGTAACTATAGTCATCACGCTGAATACGCTTCAGCTCTCGATGATGTTCGATCGAAGCCGTTAAGATGGCATAGACTCCGACCGCAATAAACGACAGACTTAAGCCACGCACCAGGTCAGTCGGTTGAAAGCGATCGCTCTGAGTGGACTGTTGAACAGCAGCCACTACTTGGTCAATCCCAAATCCAAAACCAATGAGAGATAGAGAGGTGCGGATCCAAGCGAGAAGCGTTCGTTCTGCAGCAGCACGACTGCGTTCTTTAGCCAGCTCATTAGCCAGGTTGCGGGGCGGTTGACCCATTGGTACACATTGAAGACTACCGTGGCATTGTATAGCACCCAAAGCGATCGCAAGCTATTGGCTACCTGCTCCTTTAGAGAGAGGTCACCAGCTATTGTCGTCTAGATAACATCATTCTCTAGGTAGAGGTCAAGCTGTATGAGGAACGGTTAAGTTTTGTACAGGTTCAGTAGCCCCTAGTCATGGATGATCATCAACCCAAGGCAGCGCGGTCAAGGTTGTAAGACATTGCTTCTCCGCGATCCAGGCTAGCCTGCTATGACCGTCCAGATCACATTATGAAAACAAGGTAGTTCTATCGTGAAAACCCGTCACTCACTCACTAAGCGACTCACAGCTGGATTCATTGGCGTAGGCGCAGTATTTGCCCTGGCTGCTTGTGGAACACCCGATGACACCGCAACCGATACCACCGCCCCTGGGGATCCAGTTGCAACCGAGCCTGACATGCCGGCTGAAGACCCTAGCGCAGCTCCCTCGGGCAACAGTGTTGTCGATGTAGCTGCTAGCGATGCTTCCTTCAGCACTCTGGTGCAAGCTATCGAAGCGGCTGGCTTGGCTGAGCCCCTAGCATCAGGTGGCCCTTACACCATCTTTGCCCCAACCAATGAAGCGTTTGAAGCGCTACCCGACGGAACTCTAGAAACCTTGCTTCAACCTGAGAACCAAGATCTCTTAGCTCAAGTTTTGGCCTACCATGTGGTTCCCCAAGAAGTCATGGCAGCCGATGTGGCCACGGGTGAAGTTCCAACCGTAGCCGGGCCTAGCATCTCAGTTGTTGTTGATGAAGCCTCAGGGGAAGTCATGGTCAATGAAGCCATGGTCATTCAGACAGATATTCAGGCTGACAATGGCGTTATCCATGCCATCGATCAAGTCATTCTCCCACCTGGCTTGGAACTCTAAGATTGGACGTCTAAGGCTTTGAGACGGGCTTGAAGATCAATGGGTAATGTCATCCTCACGTAGTTCAAGCTAGACCAGTGGCTTTAGGTCTGTGGATGCTAAAGTCTGCTGCCTCACACCCGTTGGGACGCTTTCGATCGTCTTGAATATCATCATGTTGCATTGGGTGTTATTATCAACATCCAATGCAACTTTTGTAGGTGGGCTATGTCAGGCATCATGCTGGTAAGGCCATCCTGCACAAGATCCACCGCTATTGCCTCCCCTTGTTTGGGATCCTAAGACGCTCCCGATGGCTCCGTACCATGGGTTTGATGCCGTTGTCCTAAGCTGAGTGGCGATCGCTACAGGTTGATCATGGTTTAACTTAAATCTAGACGATCAACGGAATCTATTCGGCAAATGCTTGAGACAGCTTCTACTACTCTAAAGCAATATAATGCACAAGTGTTATACTAGATTTCTACTAGGGATGATCTCTGAAGCCCAGGGTAGGCTGTTATTGTGGGTTTGCCCAGTCAGGAGTCTTAGCATCCATGTCTAGATAGTTAGTCTAGATGAGTATAGGAGGCGTATTTTAGTAATCTCCCTAGGGTCAAGCGTCTGCCCAATGTTCTGCTGTGTCTGAGCGCGATCGCTCTTTCTTATATTATGACTACTGCTCAAATCCAATCCCAAGATTGTGGCGTTGCAAAGCTATCTCCAGAGGCCCTTGCTCTCGTGTCAGACTTTTTCAAGGTTCTATCAGAGTCCAGTCGATTACAAATCGTCTGCTGTCTGCGTAGTGGCCCTCAAAACGTCTCTCAGGTCGTAGAAATGACGGGTTTAAACCAAGCCAATGTGTCTAAGCATCTCAAGATTCTTACTCAGGCTGGTGTCGTATCGCGACAACAACAAGGCGTCTGTGCAATTTACCAAATCTCTAACGGATTGGTCTTTGAACTCTGTGAACGGGTCTGCGATGCTCTATCGAACCAAATCCAACAGCAAGCAGAACAACTACAGCAATTAAACCTAGTTCGCAGTGAGCGGTAGCCGACCCAACTCAGGGAAGCATGTTTCCTGATGGCGTCCTGACGATGTAGCCTTTACTCGAAATCCCTATGTCTGATCTAGACGTTGATGTCGTATGCCCCTGCTCTCTAAGGGTTGAGGGGGATACCCTGAACGTGGGATACAACCCGTTCTCCCACGCAGCGTTCTAGATCTCGCCATGATCTGAGCAGTTCGTCACATTTCTTTACTGATTTTCACCACTCTCGCATAGTCATCCTTGGATCCAAGTGCTAGTATGTTGAGTGAGAATAAGGATTCGGCTGAAGTGTTTGTTTTTGATAGTGACAAATTTTTCACGTTTTGCATTGGCAGACTTCTCTCCGAAATTTCAATCTCTGCACACCTCTATCTAAGTTTTGGAGACATTTCATGTCAATTTACGTTGGTAACCTCTCCTATGATGTTACAGAAGCAGACCTAACATCCATTTTTGCAGAGTATGGTTCCGTGAAGCGGGTTCAACTACCCACCGATCGTGAAACCGGACGGATGCGTGGTTTTGGATTTGTTGAAATGAGCGCAGAATCTGAAGAAAGTGCCGCCATCGACGCCCTAGACGGCGCAGAATGGATGGGACGCGATCTTAAGGTTAACAAAGCTAAGCCTCGTGAAGACCGTGGCAGCGCGGGTGGTGGACGTCGCAACAACAACTTCTCTCGCGGTCGCTACTAAGGTCTAACCCAACTCAAGATGTTCCGCGGACAAAACCCGATTTATGATCGTAGGTTTTCTATCCACCGTCATCTAGATGTTGGTTTGTATATCTGATGGAAGAGGCTTCAGGCGTTATGGCTTGGAGCCTCTTTATTATTGAGATTCGAGGCAATTAGCTGGGTGCGTCATGCTGAAACGGTCTTTGTTTAGAAACTAACTGTCATGCGTGTCTTAACGTCTTCTGCCCAGCACCTTGTCTTACAACTACGTCCTTGGAGCCTTTGGCTCTTTGGAGGAGCCTTCACGCTGTTTGGCCTCTTACCGGCCCTTCTCATAGCTGAGGTTGCAACCCTCGAATGTCACCGTACTGCGCAACCGCCAAGCTGTGAGTTAAGCCGCGCTGGTCTCCTCAAGAACGATCGTCATCTCATTCTCCTAGATCACTTTCAAGGGGTAGAGGTACAGGAAAGCCGCAGCGATGATAGTTCTACCTACCGCGTTGTCCTCCTTACATCAGAGGGCGATCGCCCCTTGACCGGCTACTACAGCTCTGGCTATGCCGGAAAAGCTCGTCAGGCTCGCCAAATTGATGCCTTCTTAACCGATCTCAGTCAAACCCAGCTCGTCATTCAGCAAGATAGTCGATGGCTAGGCTACCTCTTCACGTTGATATTTAGCGGCTCTGGGCTGCTTGTTCTCTGCCTCATGGGCAACGTTGTGACCTGTGAGTTTGACAAACTTGGACAGTCTTTTAAGCTCACACGCCGAGGGTTGTTGGGCAGTAAAATCATCAAGCATCCCCTCCATCATATTCAGACGGTTCATCTAGAAACCTCCCACGGCAGTAAAGGGAGCACGACCTATCGGGTGGCGCTGGATCTCAAGAATGGCGATCGCCTGCCCATCACCACCTACTACAGCTCAGGTCGCAAGGATAAACAAAAAACCGCCGATCAGATTTCTGCCTTCTTAGGTTTGACGACCTCCACACCCCTGTCTCTCTGGAACCTAGATCTGCGAGAGTTCTTGCGACTTTTAACGGGAGGACAACAGGTTAGGCAACAGTCTATTGTGCGCTATCGTGAAACCCTAGAACGAGAGCCAGGTAACCTACAAACCCAAATGAATTTAATTGCAGCTCTATGGTTAGAGGGACAGCGAGATGAGGCGATCGCCACCGTAGAAGACCTCAAATCTAGCCTTACGGCCCAAGGCAAAGCAGGGGAAGCCGCTAAACTCGATGACTACTTTCAAACGGTCATGGACAAAGCTCCCGACACCAAGTAGCGCCGGAGTTTGCAGTCTGAGATGGGGCATTGCGAAAGACTCCCCTGGAGCAGAAGCATGGGTGGAGCGATCGCTAGTCTCCCAACAGCGTGACGGCCTCTTTCTCCAGATCAATCTCTTCAGATCTAGAGAAATAGACTGCTCAAAGCTCTGGAAGAAGCCGTCATAATCTGGTCATGATCCATCTCTATAGTGAAAGGCATCTTGATAGAGATGGAGTAATCGCAAGATGTTGACAAACATTGGTGATCTAAGGGTTCAAGATGACGTGCTGGTGCGAATTCGGGGACGTGTGGTTAATGTCCGAGATGATGAATTTCTCCTACGCGATCGCACGGGTTCTGTGTGGGTTGATGCCGGACGGCGGGTCAGCCTAAGAGTGGGTGAACAGGTTACGGTTGTAGGTGACTTTGATGATGACGACTTTGATGCCCGTCGAATTATTCGGACTCAGCCTCGGAATCGATCGATGGCACGCAGCAGTGCTTCTGATTCAGGTGTAGGTACCGATGGCAAGGATGGATTGACTGGCATAAGTGGGCGAGATAGTCTGCATGGACAACGGAGCGATGATCGCTTAGTGGGCGGCAGCGATCGCCTCACGGGTGGTAGCAGCGATCGCTTTGTCTATCAGTCGATTCAAGATGCTGGAGACATCATCACAGACTTTAACCCGATGGAAGACCGCCTGGATCTACGGCAAATCTTTCAACAGCCTCAGTACGCCAGCCATGATCCATTCTCAGACTATCTGGACTTACAGCAAACTCGACGTGGGACAGCGGTACGTATTGACCCTGATGGTGATTTAGGTGATGCCAACTTCACAACACTCACGACATTGACAGGGGTCAAGAACAATCAACTGAATGCCAGCCAGTTCCAGGTTTAGCTTTCCTGGACATAAATCTTTGCTTGAACGCTCGTGAAATTATCTAACCTAGGAGACTATCATGTATCGTCTTGGAATCGCTGCAGTCGCTGGACTCTGCACAATGGTTGCTTTACCGTATATCAGCTACGCTCAAGTTACTCATACCGGAATCGTGGAACGGGTTTGGGAAGATGGATTTCGTCTTAATACCGGCGATCGCTCTGTAACAGTGGATGCTTGGGATCTTTATGGCGACCATACACCCCGCCATGTTTCCGTGGGCGATCGCATCACCATAACGGGAGAAGCATCAGGACGTGACTTTGATGCATTTTCTATCACGGTTCTATAGCAAAGAAAGAGTTGGTTAGGACGCTATTCTAAATGCTTCTTT
>RECH01000148.1 GCA_007694125.1 Leptolyngbya sp. DLM2.Bin15 | reverse complement strand
AACGGAGAGAGAGGGATTCGAACCCTCGGTACGACCTAAACCGTACAACAGATTAGCAATCTGCCGCTTTCGACCACTCAGCCATCTCTCCAATATGCTGGTCTTTTATAGTAGCAGATCTTTTCCCACACACAAACACTTTTCTCAAGCCGCTTGAGCCGGTTGATCCACCTCAGCTATTATGCCTCAGATCGGGTTTCAAGCGGTAGAAAAATCGTCAAAATTTCGCCATGGTGTGGACGATGGCGCACAATCAGTTTTCCACCAAGGGCCTGGAACAGATTTTTGGTGACGTCGAGGTTCAGACTAAGATTACCCGTCTCAGGTTGAAACATCAGCAGATCGCCAATGGACTGCAACGTGGGCGCAAAAAAGCCGTAGGCCACCGGATCGGGAGTCGGGCGATCGCCCTTATCGTCTAGGAGCGATCGCAACTGTAGTTTGAGTTGACTGCCAGCCAGGGAGACCTGCATTTGGATATGGCTGCCGGCGGGCAAGGTCTGGGTGATCCGATCAATGAGACCGCTGAGCATTTGGTTGAGCATCACCGGATCGCTCACCACCATCGGTAAGGTCTGGGGTAGACGCACATCTAAGGTGAGGTTGCGCTGGCTGGCCCGCTCTTGCCACTGGGGTACACCATCATGGAAGACTTGCTTCAGCGAAATGGACGCCAGGGATTGGGCACAGGGCTTGCTGGCTTCTGTCTCTAGCTCCACAGCGCGGAAAATTAGGTTGAAGCGATCGATTTGTTGGGTACATTCCCGATCGATCATGGCCAAACGTTTGGCAATATCGGGAGTCACCTCCTTGCGTCGCAGCAGCAGCCGCGTCAGGGTGCGAATGGTGGACAGGGGGGTGCGAACTTCGTGGGCGATCGCTCTCAGCAATTCCACATCAGCCCGTCCATGGGCATCTAGATGAGTTGGGTGTAGTGCTGGCTCCTGCCCATGCATCGATTGAAAACCATCCACCGGGCAAGAGGGCGCTACATCAATCGTGTGGACGGCCGAATGGCTGGGCTCGGGCAGATGCATTAGCATCAACCGATGAAATTGGGTGACGACTCGATAGTCGGGGGTAGGCGGCGCAAACTGCTGCACCAGATGGTCGAGGTGGGACAGAACATGGGGCGCACTGAGCACAAGGCGCGATCGCAGCGATCGCCAGGCCTGCATCACCACATCGGGCACAAAAGACACGAGAAAGACTGGATCCCCAGTGGTGTCGCGTCCTAGGGTCATCACTACCCCAAACTGAGGCGTGAGCGCTAGGCAAAACTGCTCCTGGGCTAGGGGATCGTGGCTGAGCAGCGGCAAGGTTGAGGCGGTTGAAAAGGGATGGGGAGTAATCGTTCCCGATGACGGTAATAGGTGGTAGGGAAGCCAGTCTGCGGGACTGAGATCGGCGGTCATCGTCCAGCTCGCCACGTGGTCAGCCAGCCCAGATTGCAAAATGGGTGCGGGCCCCGAGAGCACGACGCCGATGGTAGGATGCCCCGGATCTGGCGTGGGGGGCACCATGGCGGCAAAACAGGTATTCAAGGCAGCGATCGCCCCTGACCATTGCCGTTCCATGCGTGCCTGACGTTGTTCTGGAGACTTGTCCAAGGATGGCGGAGCCGCATTCGGCATCAGGGAACCGAGGATGTCCTGCTCTCCTAGGGCAATAATTTCACTTAATGTTGGTGCATACCATGTGTTCACCGGCATTCCTCTCACCCGTTCCCGCGCGATCCTGTCATCTCGCCAATTCCTTTCCCTTGACAATACTGGGTGATGGCGTTGGCGGCTAGCTGTGCAACCGAACGCATTGGTCGCAATCACCGCCCTAGCAGGTCAGGAACTTGATTCGCTCCCAGGTTTCCGAGGGACTAGGGAATCACGTTCAGCCGCCCCTGACAGAGGAGCTGACCGGGTTCAATCCGCAGATCGTCGATATGGACATCCTGCCCGAGATCAATATCGAAGTTCATCCAAGCTGGAATTGGATCCACAGGCGATCGCCACTGAGAATCCGTCAACCGCAGAATATGCCCGTTCACCATCGATAACCCCGTGGAGATCATCACGGGCGTTGCTTGGTCGGCCATGGTGACCGTCAACACCAAGCGATCGCGCTCTAGGGACACCTGCAGATGCTCAATGGCTAACGGCGTCACCGCATCTGCCGACTGCAGCAGCGGACTGAGAACATCGGCCACGCCATTGGCCAGCAGCGGTGTTTGCAGGGAAGCATTCAGATCAGCTTCTGATAGACAGACAGCGACCTCCACCGGAATCACCTCCAGCAATCGCAGCGGCTTCCCCCGCACCACTTGCCCGAGGTTGACGCGAATATTTTGCGCTTGGAGCTGCAGTTGACTGAGGTAAAGCCCCTGATAGACGGCCCCCTCTGCGCCAACGGCTACCTGGGGAAGGTACCCCGATAGAATTTGGCGATCGCCCCCCTGAATATCGATCTCCAGGGTTTGAATCGACTCCACCTGCGATCGCAACCAGACATGGACGGCGGGCGTCAGCAGGCGAGTAATAATGTGGCTTTGTCTCGCTGCAGCGGCAAATGCAGCGGGGGAGGGCTCTGGGGGCTCTAGGGGCTCAAAAGATGTTGGCATAGCGATCGTGGGTGGATGATATGTCTCAGAGAACGGCAAGACAGCGGACTAAAAGCTCAGCATACATATCTCCCAGCAACGTTGAACATCTACCTATATCACCTAGGCACGGAGTGACGCCGTGCTCCATCGCACAGGCTGAGATGGGGGCGATCGCCTATGTCATGAAATCAACATATTAAGCGATCCCAACGTGATCC
Organism: Leptolyngbya sp. DLM2.Bin15; assembly: GCA_007694125.1. Classification (GTDB taxonomy): domain Bacteria; phylum Cyanobacteriota; class Cyanobacteriia; order RECH01; family RECH01; genus RECH01. The sequence continues at coordinate 3,622 of RECH01000148.1, read as the reverse complement.
CGATCCGATCCCGAAGGCGATCTAATTGTCAGGATTTCATAACAAAGCGATCCCCAAACCTCAACAAATCTCGTCAAGACCAGCAGAATCAAGACAGATAGCCTCTTGACCAAATCATGAACTTTCTGCACTATAAGAGCAAGTTGATCCCCGCACCATGATCCCAGTCGCCTATCACGACGGTGGTAGCTGTTTCAAGTTCTTGGGCATTCAGGTTCTTGAACCATGCGCGATAAATGATGGCGGACTCCCTCACACCCGGTTTTATTCAACATGACTAACTCGAATCATTGCAGTGTTTGGGGAGTACCAAGGTTGAAGAATCTGCATTCGAGACGTCTGTCGATTGCTGTCAGAACTACTGGAGAACACACATGACACAGGACTTTCCCCCTCTTGAAGAGATGACCTTGCGACAGCTTCGTAAGCTTGCCAGCAGATATGGCGTCTCCCGATACAGTCGCATGAGAAAGGACGAATTGCTCAGTTCCATTCGCGACAAGATGAAACAGGCTGGTGTTGCTGGGCCCACAGTTGTTACGTCAAGTTCATCTCACTCATTGGAGGCGCAGGAAGAAGTGGAAGCCGCTAAGTTCGATGTTGGTCAGACGGAGCGTTCTGTTGCAACGTTGGCTGTTGTTGATGAAGGACTAGAGGATTTGCCCTCTGGCTACGGCGAAAGCAGTATCGTACTCATGCCCCGAGATCCCCAATGGGCTTATGCCTACTGGGATGTGCCCAATGATCAGAAAGAAGAGTTGCGGCGGCAGGGGGGTATACGCCTGGCCCTACGCTTCTATGATGTCACTGCCCTGGATATGGCTGTTCAGCGTCCCCATAGCCTGCAGCAGTATGAATGTGATGAACTAGCTCGGGAATGGTATCTACCGATCCCCGTGAGCGATCGCGACTATGTGGCAGAAATTGGCTACATCTGTGCCGATGGTCGGTGGTTGGTGCTGGCTCGCTCAACGCCTGCCCACATCCCGCCCGTCTATCCCTCCGACTGGATCGAAGACCAGTTCCTCAACATCACCTGGGATGAAGATCTGCGCGGCAAAACCTATGCGAATTTAGTTCCCCCCAGCCGTCGCATGGCCACCGCCCAAAGCCCCATCTACGACCAAATCTTTGAGATGGCTGAGTCGGTGGAAGCTCAGCGGGTCGCCGGCTCCCTCTTTGGCTCCATGCAACAGGTGCCCGAAGAAGCTCTCAGCTCCTACGTGTTCCCATCCGGTGTGGGTATGTGGGCAGCGTCGATGTCTGGAGCAGGCATGTCCGGCGCAGGTATGGCTGGCGCAGCCGGGATGTCGGGCGTGGGCATGTCGGGCGTGGGCATGGCTGGTGTCGCAGGCATGTCGGGCATGGGCATGGTTGGCGGTATGTCCGGCATGGGCATGTTTGGCGGTATGTCCGGCGCGGGCATGATTGGCGGTATGTCCGGCGCGGGCATGATTGGCGGCATGTCGGGAGCAGGCATGATTGGCGGTATGTCGGGCGTGGGCATGATTGGCGGTATGTCCGGCATTGGCATGTCGGGTGTAGGCTTCTCCGCTTCTGCGCCGCCGATTCGCCCCCGTCAGTTCTGGCTGATTGCCGATGCCGAACTGATTGTGTATGGCGCAACCGAGCCTGATGCCACGGTAACGATTGGTGGTCGTCCCATTAAGCTCAATCCCGACGGCACCTTCCGTTTCCAAATGTCGTTCCAGGATGGCTTGATCGACTACCCGATCAAGGCGGTGGCAGCAGATGGTGAACAAACCCGCTCTATTCAAATGAAATTCACCCGCGAAACCCCTGAGCGCAACACCAATACCAAGGAAGATGCGGTGGTGGAGTGGTTGAACTAAGGTTCGCTGACATTAAGCATGTCCCTGTCTAACTGATGATTCGACAGATTCCCTGCTACCTTGGTGGCGGGGATTTTTTTGCCTTGTTTTACAAGACGGCGCATTACGGTTACACCAAGCGATCGCCCCCTGGGTGACCGTTCTCCCTCATTGGAGCGCACATCATCTAGTTGGCTGGTGGGCAGAGCTGAGTATATTCTGATGTATTGATAGAGAAGGTGGCCGCTAACAGTTTGGGTCAGCGGCTCATTCTAGTGAACCCGCCAGGACGTGAGAGACATAAGGAACGGTTGTGATTGACCTAAAGCAGATACGCGATAACTTTGATGACGTGCAGGCCCGCTTGAGCCGCCGAGGATCCTATGACCTCCAACCCTTAGTGGCGTTGGATCAACAACAGCGAGATCTCGAAACGAAGCGATCGCAACTGCAGGCTCGGGGTAATGAAATTGGTAAGCAGGTTGGGCAAGCCATGAAGTCTGGCGTGGCGGCGGATGCGCCTGAAATCCTTGCGCTACGAGAGGAAGGTAATCAGCTCAAGACCCAGATTGCTGAACTAGAACCTACGGAAAAAGGGCTGAAAGCCGAGCTGGAGTCGATTTTGCTGGCATTACCGAACCTGCCCAGCGCCTCCACCCCGTCGGGGACGAGCGAAGATGACAATGTGGAAGTACGCCGCTGGGGAGACGAGTATCTGCCCAGCACCACCGACCAGCTCCCCCACTGGGAGATTGGCGAAAAGCTAGGTATTCTCAACTTCGAGCGATCCACCCGCATTGCCCAAAGTCGATTCGTCACCCTCATCGGTGCGGGAGCCGCCCTAGAGCGATCGCTGATCCAGTTCATGCTCGATCGCCACACCGAGGCTGGTTTTACCGAAATCATTCCGCCCTTCTTGGTCAACACCCAGTCCCTCACCGCGTCGGGTCAGTTGCCCAAGTTTGCAGACGAAAGCTTTAAGTGCGATCGCGATGACCTTTGGCTGACCCCCACCGCCGAGGTGCCCCTCACCAGCTTCCACCGCGATGAAATTCTGGCTCTAGATGACCTGCCCCTCTACTACTGCGCCTACACCCCCTGCTTCCGCCGCGAAGCCGGCAGCTATGGGCGCGATACCCGAGGGCTGATTCGCCTACACCAGTTCCACAAGGTTGAGATGTTCAAATTTGTCCATCCTGACCAATCCTTTGAGGAGCTGGAACAGATGACCGCCAGCGCCGAAGGCATCCTGCAAGCCCTGCAGCTCCCCTACCGTGTGCTAGAACTCTGTACCGGCGATCTAGGCTTCTCTGCCACCAAAACCTATGATCTAGAAGTGTGGATGCCGTCATCGGGCAAATATCGCGAAATTTCAAGCTGCTCCAATTGCCTAGATTTCCAAGCAAGACGCGCCAACATTCGCTTTAAGGAACCGGGTAAAAAGGGCACCCAGTATGTCCACACCCTCAATGGCTCTGGGCTAGCCATAGGACGCACCATGGCGGCCATTTTGGAAAACTACCAGCAGCCCGATGGTACGGTGCGGGTGCCGGATGCCTTACAGCCCTACCTCAAGCGAGATGTGCTGTAAGTGGGAGGACGTCACGGCAGGATTTTGACATCGCTCAATGCTCGAATCCTTACGAGACGAGGGTTGAGCGGAGTCAAAACCCAACATTTAGCTTCATTGAATTGAGTCCACCGACTTCATACCACCAAGGGCGATCGCTCTAGTACTCTGAGACGGACATAACCCACCTATTTACGAAGGCAGGAAACCTGATTTTTCC
>RECH01000322.1 GCA_007694125.1 Leptolyngbya sp. DLM2.Bin15 | reverse complement strand
TACCGCAAGACAGAAGAACGAAGACAGAAGAACGAAAAGGAATTCCAGGACACACAAGGTTTCCCGCCTCAGCGAATAAGCGGGTTACTTACGCAGAGTACTAGTGTATGGACTATTTATGGAACAATCCAGGTCTGGTCTGGGGCTACCTACTCCAGCACCTGCAAATGACCGGCACAGCCCTAGCGATCGCCATTGCGATTGCCGTGCCGCTCTCGGTGTTGATTGCCCGTAGCCGCTGGCTCACCGTGCCGGTTATGGGCACCCTCGGCATCATCTACACCATTCCTAGCCTGGCGTTAATCATCCTCTTGGTGCCGCTGCTGGGTCTCAATGCCCAGTCGGTGATTGCCGCCATGGTGCTATACATTCAGGTGATTTTGGTACGCAATCTATCCGTGGCCCTGCAATCCATCGATCCGGCCCTGATCGAAGCGGCGAAGGGCATGGGCATGGACGTGGGGCAACGCTGGTGGCGCGTGCAGGTGCCCCTAGTGCTCCCCATCTTTTTGGCAGGGGTGCGGCTCTCGGCCATTGTCGCCATCGCCATCGCCACCATCGGAGCCAAATTTGGAGCTGGCGGTCTGGGGGTCTTGCTATTTGAAGGTATTGCCCAAGCCGGACGCTACGACAAGATCTGGGCAGGAGCGATCGCTGTCTCGCTCCTCGCCCTAGCCATCAATCTGGTTATTTTAGTCCTAGAGCACATCACCACACCGCCGCCGCTGCGGAAACGTCAGCACTCTCGACCCGCCAAGATCTCAGAACCATCTAGCATCCTGGAATCATGAGGGCGATCGCCCCTAGGATTCCTCCAAAATCCTCACCCCCACCACCGACGTATTAAAGCGATAGGTCAAGCCCTCCACTTCAATCTGGGTACCAATTTTGACCTTGTTATTGCCAAACACAGGGCCCCCGTCCGTAATCTGAGCATTGTCCGCCAAGGTCACCAGCATATCTAACGTAAAGCTCAATTCTGGCCGCGGGTCAGGGAATGCCGTCACAGAACCATCGGGTTGGGGCACCGCCACCGATCGCGGCAATTCTCGAATCTCCTTCACCCCCACCGACCCCGCCGGTTGATTGCGAATGATGATATTGATGCGTCCCTCGTCACGAATACTGGTGACCAACGCTTGAGGTTCTGCCACCGTCAACCCACGCACCATCAAATCCACCTCCACAGGGCGCGTGGTGACGCCCAATTGCGCCACGGAGCCCGATGTGCCGGGAAAGAGAAACACGCCGGCCAGCACCAGCAAAATAATCACGGCGGCACCAATATCGAGGATGCTCACCTTGCCAAATAATCGCCCGTTTGAATCAATAATTGCCATAATTGTCTGCTCCTAATTGCTTGTCGCCTGGTGCTACCGAGGTGAGAGTTGGCTTCAATCACTCTATCAAGACTGGGGTAATCCCAACATGGTTCGCGCTCCTTGAGAATGGCACACCTAGGGACAGCAGCGACCGTTCAGCCATCTACCCACATCGCAGGCAGAACTTTAAGGAAACTTTAAGAGAACAGGAGGCAGCGATCGCTCTTCAGCGGTTAGGCTAGAAGTCGGTTCATGGAGTGCAGCGAATCGAACCTGTTGAGGCGTAACAGAGTCAAACGGTTGCTTCGTCTACCCTAGGAACTCCTGCAAGACTGTTTTATTCATCATTCCTTTATCACTTCTACATGCTTCTTTCACGCGAGACGAGGGGCGATCGCGCAAGATAGAAGGAACACGTTAGCATTAAAGAAAGACTGCCCCATGCATCTTGCTACCCCCTCCACTGTTGGTGCACCCAGTCTCCTATTCCATCTACCGGTCATGCTATTCATCTGCACCTAGGAAGGATTTAAAAACTGTGTCTAGTGGTCGTCGAATTTTTATTGGAGATGTTCATGGTCATTATGATGGGCTAATGGCCCTTTTTGATGCGATCGCTCCCGCCTCCGACGACCAAATCTACTTCCTGGGAGACCTGATTGACCGGGGGCCCAAAAGCTGTGACGTAGTCGAGTTCGTCAAAGAGAACGGCTACACCTGCATTATGGGCAACCACGAACACCTCTTGCTCGAAGCGCTGATCGAAGAAGGTGTCCATCCTCCCGCCCTGCAGGCCTGGCTCTATAGCGGCGGCCAGTCCACCGTTTCTAGCTACAAAAGTGTCGATCACCTGCTCGAACACCGCAACTGGATTCGCACCCTCCCCACCCACCTCGATCTAGGGGATATCTGGCTGGCCCACGCTGGCATCCATCCAGGGCTGCCGGTGTCTGAGCAAACCACCCAAGAACTATGCTGGATCCGCGAACGCTTCCACAGCATGACCCAGCCCTACTTTGAAGACAAGCTGATCATTATTGGTCACACCATCACCTTTACCCTACCAGGGGTGAATCCCGGTGAATTGGCCCAAGGGCAAGGCTGGCTGGATATTGATACCGGAGCCTACCATCCCAAGAGCGGCTGGCTTACAGGCGTTGATGTGGATCACCATCAGGTGTACCAAGTCAATGTGTTTGATCAATCAGCACGCACCCTTCCCCTCAATCAAGCCGTCACCCAAATTGACCCCAGCAAGGTGCTCGAACGCCGCCGTCACCTGATGCAGCTCTAAATCCTCCCAATCAATCGTTCACCCACTGGAGTAGGCGCAACGTCTTAGCACCCTACTCCAGCCTTTGATCTGCGCACTGTGCCCCATCTTGCTAGCGATAGAGCCTGACGTATCGTTTATTGTAGTGATCTAGGCATTTGGTTAAGGCTGGGTTAAGATCAGGTTAACGTAGACAATGATCATGAAAACTAAACCGCTCTTCTTGTGCCCACTCCACAGACAGATCTGATGCAGATGTAGTGGATGACGCGGTTATCTATGTAGGAACAAGACACCTCCAGCCGTTGTTCCTGTGCACAGCAGATACATGCTGTAGGAGTTCTTCAAGCTCTTATAAGGCATGGTTGTCGGCCGTTGGGTGCCCTTGGATGATCGGCAACGATGATCACAGGTGTCATCAGCGGCATTTCATCTAGACCTCTAGATGGTTGTCCACCTCGTTTGATTGGAGATGATCCATGAGCAACAATAGTCCTCGCGATTGGCTATACCCCCGCGCGTCTTACCATGGCAGCGATCGCCCCAACCATCTCATTTTCAACGCAAACCTCCAGGAATTCGCCCAGCGGGTCAGCTACATTTCTAATTTAGAAACCTCTGGAAAACTCACCCCCGAGGAAGCCTACACCCAAGTGAGCCATCTTTGGAAAACCTTAAAGCACAGCAAGAAAGAACTCGGGATTCCCTAAGCACGTGCGTCCCATGCCAGCAACAGGTCACCCGTTTTCAGGCAACCTGTCTTCAGCCTTGGCTAGCTTGTCTCCCAGGCTAACCAAGGCTGACTTGTGGGCATACATCTTCCAAAAGATCACAGATTCTGCATCGATCCTGAATAGGGCAACGCTCGATAGAATGGAGGGTAGATCTTTTTTATATTGTTGAGTGAGGTGGCCGGAGTTCCGGTCAAGTGCGCCTATCGAAACTATCTACGGTAATCTGAAGGGGCTGAAATCAAGCCAGCTCAAGCTACTTCAGCGCTTGTACCACCAACGCTTGCCAGGCGATCGCATCACTACGCCTGAGTTTTCCCAGCGCTTGGCGGCCGTGAGTGCAGAATTAGATCAGCCCGTGAGCGCCTACATTAATCGCCGAGGCCAGGTGATTCGCGTGGGGGTGGGGTCGCCGGCCCAAACCCAGATTCCCCCTGGCGAACTACCCCGCTACGGCACAGAACGGCTCTGTGGCATTCGCTGCATTTCCACCCAAATGAAGCCAGAGAGTCCCAGCAGCGCTGTGTTGACGGCTATGGCCATTCAGCGCCTAGATGCCTTAGCGGTGTTGACCCTGTCGGGCAGTGGCTTCACCCGTCGAGGCGGCACAGTGGCTGGCTATGTGCAAGAAGCTTACCTAGCCCATTTGGTACCCCACCCCGAAGTGACATGGACGGTGTCAGACCCCATGTCCTTGGATGAGTTGGCGGAACAGGATTTTGTTGACCTTACGGAAGGCCTAGAGGAAGAGTTTCAGCGGCAATATGTGGCGGAGGAGGTAGACCTCGACCACGATCGCGTCCTGCTGATTGGCGTACATACTCAAACCGTGTCTCCCCAACGGTTTCAAGATGGACTAACCGAGCTGACCCGGCTGGTGGAAACCGCCGGAGGCGAGGTGCTGCAGGTGTTGATCCAAAAGCGATCGCGCCCCCATCCTCGCACCGTTGTCGGTGACGGAAAGGTGCAGGAAATTGCCCTAACCGTGCAAACCATTGGGGCCAATCTGGTGGTGTTTGATCGAGACCTATCGCCATCTCAGGTACGCAACTTGGAAAGTCGCATGGGCGTGCGGGTGGTGGATCGCACCGAAGTCATCCTAGATATCTTCGCCCAGCGGGCCCAGTCGGGGGCCGGGAAGCTACAGGTGGAGCTAGCCCAGCTTGAATATATGATGCCGCGTCTGACAGGGCGTGGGCAATCCATGTCGCGGCTAGGGGGCGGCATCGGCACCCGAGGCCCTGGGGAAACCAAGCTGGAGACCGAGCGCCGAGCCATTCAGCAGCGCATCTCTCGTCTACAGCGCGAGGTGACACAACTGCAGGCCCATCGATCGCGTATGAGGCAGCAGCGCCAGCATCAGCAGGTGCCTTCCATTGCCGTGGTGGGCTACACCAATGCCGGCAAGTCAACCCTGCTGAATGTGTTGACCAATGCCGAGGTCTACACCGCCGACCAGCTCTTTGCTACCCTGGATCCCACCACGCGCCGCTTAGCGCTCACCGATGCGGAAACCGAAGAACCGTTTCCCATTGTCTTGACCGACACTGTGGGCTTCATCCATGAACTACCCCCGCCCTTGGTGAATGCCTTCCGAGCCACCCTAGAAGAAGTCACAGAAGCCGATGCCCTGCTGCATTTGGTAGATTTGTCCCATCCTGCTTGGCAAAGCCACATTCGCTCCGTGATGCAAATTTTGTCTGATATGCCAATTACGCCGGGGCCGATTTTGCTAGCCTTCAACAAAATTGACCAGGCCGAGAGCGAGACCTTAGCGATCGCCCGTGAGGAATATCCCCAGGCCGTCTTCTTGTCCGCCAGCCATCGCCTGGGCTTAGAGACGCTCCGGCAGCGCATGATCCAGCTCGTCCGGTATGCCGTCGTCTCCTAAAAGCCAGCCGCACGACAGCGAAGCACCCCAAAAACGACCCAGGAACGACCTAGACAAAAATATTTAGAATCATTTCGGAGTTGGGGTCAAGCCTAGGGACTGCGCCCCTTTGCGCAGGGTGAGCGATCGCCGTTCGTGCAACAGCGGCCAATCCTATCCTGACCCTGCCGTCAAGTCACCGAAGAAGAAGATAAGCCAACCGACGGCGCTCCGCATCCATCACCTATTCACCCCTTTGCATGACTCCGATCCGTAACCCTGTCCTCCTTGGAACCCAGGGCCATCGATCGAGTCACCCCTATGCCCCTACCATGCACGTGGGCAAAGGTAACCACGAATGGGCGATCGCGCTGAGCCGTTTGATGACTGCATGACTCATCTGCCCCAACTGCCGTGACAGAACTTCCCTCAGACTTGAATGCAGGCTCCAATCAACAGACCTACGATCGGCTAACGTTATCGTTGCAGCTCGGGTTGCGCCGTCAGCTTTTGATCGCCGTCTGTGATGATCCTAGAGAGCGCGATCGCTTCGCTGCCCAGCTTCAGCAGGATTTAGGGCGTTCCGCTCCATCCGCAGGCACCATTTATCCCTCGGTGGTCACCCTGGTTTTAGACCTAGGCGACCCCAACCCCATTGCCCAGATTGCCCAGTGGCTCAACCAATATCCACCGCCGATCATCGGTGGACAGCGGGCCACCATGCCCATCTTTCAAATTGTGGGGATTGAGCAACTGACGCGCCAATCCTTAGTGGTGCAGCGGCTCTTTTTCAACTACTTACAAAATGTTGAACGCAACCTACCCCGCCTAGAGTCGGGCATTGTGTTTTGGATGCCGCGCCCTTGGGTCAATGGTCTACCGCAGTCGGCTCCAGAGTTTTGGCGTTGCCGCACGGCCGTTTTTGAGTTCATCGGCGATCCCATGCCCACCACCCAGGTTGAAGAGCCTGTGGTGAGCACCGCAGCGATGCCGAAACCAACGGAGTTGCCGCCCGAGATCGATGAGCTGCTAGACGACGAAGCACTGCCCGATCCAACGGATTTCCTAGAAGATGGGCTAGACGTTCCCGCAGACTTACTCGCCGAGTTGACGGCCGATCTGGAGGCGATCGCCCCCCTAGACACGTCCCTAGACACTCCCCTGGATATAACGCAGGACGTACCTGACGACGATCTCCAAGACGTACCCTACGAGGAATCCTACGAGGAATCCTACGAGGA
>RECH01000378.1 GCA_007694125.1 Leptolyngbya sp. DLM2.Bin15 | reverse complement strand
CATACATTGATACGGTGTAAAATCTGGGGGATCAGGTGTCATCAAGGGGTGATGCTGCCAAGATATGTGTTGTTACAGAAGGGCGATCGCTCTCCCATCTCATAGACAAGCGATCGCCCCATATTAAGTCTCAACTATTGATTTAAGGAAGATTACCTTACACAAAGTTGCTGACATTATTGATCTGATGTACGGTTGTGTTGGCAATCTGAGCGATCGCTTCACTGCCGACAAAGATAAATGCATCGGCGGCGACTGAACCTGTTCCTTGATAGAAACTGAGGTCAGCAAAACTCAGGCTCATGAGCTTTAGTGCATCGCTGCCAATCTCAAAGTCACCGATGAAGTTGTAGGCCCCTGTACGTAAGACAAAAGTATCATTACCGGCTCCACCTAGCAGAGTATTCAGCCCCAGACCGCCATCAATCAAGTCATCACCTGAGCCCGTGGCAATGTAGTCATCTCCACTACCGGTGAGGATATCTTTATTGCCAGCAGGTTGAGACGAATCCACCATGTAAATGATGTTATTGCCACCGGTAGATCTAACGATGTCTGTTCCAGTGCCTAGGCCAATAGAGTCGTTGCCGATGCCGGTGAAAATCTCGTAATCACCGTTCTCTAGCCAAACGATGTTATTGCCATTGCCGAGATTCAAGACGTTAGTGCCACCTCCACCATTCACGGTATAGACAAAGTCATCTCCGTCGCCGACAGTCACAGTGTCGTTACCAATTCCAATCCCAATCAGGTTGTTCCCGGCACTAGCGTTAATGGTGTTGTTGCCACTGGGCAGCCAGATGTTATCATCGCCCGCGCCGGTTGTGATGGTGTTTGTACCTCCGTCGGCAGCTGCAGGATCAGCAATATAGACGAAATTATTGCCATTACCTGTTGTAACGACGTCGTTCCCGCTACCCATGCCAATAATATTGTTGCCACTGCCAGCAATGACTACATTGTTACCACTTTCGTTGTAATAATTGTCATCACCCTCACCGCCGCTTAAGACATCATCTCCAGCATCGCCGAAGAGGAAGTCTGCACCGGGTGTTCCTTGAAAGAAGTCGTTATTCGTGAAGCCGATAAAGCTATTGCCACTATAGGTTCCAGGAGCCCCTTTAGTGTCGATCAAGACTCCCCGCGTGTTGCCGCCGGTTGTGTTATCGAAGGTGTTGTTGATCAGGCTGGAGTTTGGGCCACGAGAGCGCAATGCGGTAGCAAAGCGATTTGTGAATCCAGTGAACGCATTATTTTCAAATAAAACCGTATCGGCATCAATGGTGACTAGGGTGTTTCCTTGTTCTGACGCGCCGTCATCTGAACTAATGCCGCCAGCGGTACCTGTAATGCTGTTATTGGAAAAGGTAATGTTGTTACTGACGTAGGGCCCTCCCCCTCCATTACCCATCACAACCAACTGCCGAGGCACATTATTACCAACATTAAACTGAGTTCCAAACCCAATTCCGCCTGGGTTGCTTCCCTCAAAGGTTTGCCCTGAGAATTCATTGTTGTCAATCAAGGCATTTGTAATAGCAGCACCGGACTCAGACATCAACCCTGCATCCCCGTTGGCAACAATAGTATTGCCTTGGATCACCAAGTTGCCATTGCTGCCTCGGATATAGACCGCAGCTTTTTCAACAGCTCCATTGCCGTTTAAGCCAACAATTGTAAATCCTTGCCCTAGTCCTCCCACGGTTACGTTATTAGTATTGGGGGCGATCTGTACTGTGCCCAGCGGTGAACCAGGGATTCCATTAATGGTTGTTGAACCGCTACCGTTGACGGACTTGAGTGTAATCGACGTATTGATCAAAACATTTTCGTTGTAGACCCCATCATCGACTAAAACTAAATAGCCCGCAGACGCTGCATTCACCCCAGCCTGGATTGTGTCAAAGGTGCCAACGAGATTGTTGCTTGTGTTGAAAACTTGAACTGGCTTCGTGAGGTCTAGCGTAAAACCATCTCCTTGGAAGGTAATAATTTCAATGTTAGACAGCGTATCTGTTCCATTGTCTCCATCACTGAGATCAATATCAGTAATCTCGGTGAACGCTGTAACCTGTCCGCTAGTCCCTGTTACAAAGCCAATCGTGTACCCTGCTCGAAAGCCACTGTACACAGCCGTGTCAATGCCTGGCCCACCCATCAGGGTGTCATTACCACCCCCACCTTCAAATTGATTGTTGCCTCCAACCCCAATCAGGACATCATCACCTGTACCGCCTAGGAGCTGATCATTGCCTTCAGAACCTTCAAATACATTTGTACCGGACAATACTCGGCTGACACCATTGATATGGGCAATCCCTGGGAAGGTTCCATTAAAGGTATTGTTTTGAACAACAACATTCTCAAAGGCTTCAGTGGGTAATCGATGATCAAAGGCAACAGCAGCACTGGCGATCGCATTAAATGTGTTACCAGTCACCTGAATATCAGATTGTGTCCCTTGAGTTGGCGTACCTGCACCAGCAGCAAATCGAGTTCCAAAGAAGAAGTTGGTGAAGGTGTTGTCTGTAATGTCGAGCCCTGTCAAGTCTCGATCATCTAGGGTGACAATCCCGTCATAAGCTCCGGAGAACAGGTTGCCGGAGATGGTCACATTAGAGGTTGAGTTGACTGACGAATCCGCATCCAACGATAGCTGAACGGCATAGCGAGCGGCGTTAAACGTGGCATTGGCATTGGATAGATCGGTGACCCCTAGATCAATGGTATTGCCTGTAATCTGAACATTTTGGGAGTTGTCAATCTGAATGCCTCGTCGCCCTGATGAACCGGCGTTATCGTGGGTTGCTACATTATTGGCAATCACTAACCCATCAATGTTATCAATTCGTATCACAGATGCATCGCTACCAGTAATGCCACTGAAGCGGTTGTCTGTGATAGACCAGTTCGTCCCTCCTGTCGGTGCGCCACCGTTGCCAAAACCATTGGTAATGAACTGAGCAGCATTATTACTAAGAGCTACAAAGTCATTAAATGCGATCGTGATGTTGTTGTAGTTAACACTTCCATTGGCTCCGCCTCGAATCGCTGCACTGGGATTGGAAAACTCAAAACCACGAATCGTAATGTCATCTGAGCCCAGAGTAAATGATCCTTGAATGATAGATTCTGCACCACGGGACGGATCATTCCCTGCTAAACCATCATTGGCACCAATCAGGGTCAATGGTTTATTGATGGTCACGTTGCCAACATAGGTGCCCGCACCAATTAGCAGGGTATCACCTGGATTAGCTGCATCTACAGCCGCTTGAATACTTGTAAATGTGCCGACGCTGATAATAGCCATGACGTCAAGAAGTCCTTATTAACCAAAAACTACAAAGCCATCGAATACAGATGAAACTGGAGACCATGAATTATGCTTTACATTGGCAAGCAACTAAAAGCCAGCGGGTTTTTCGTGAAGAACCTGCTATCCGGGGCTTGAATTGGCTACACCTTAGTTTTATCGATCTTTAGACAGTGGCTTGAAACCTCCGAAAGCCTTGATGTCTCGTAGAGGAGCATCAGGGTTTGACCGAGCTTTCAAACATGTCCTACTCCACCCAACACCCTGATTCAAGGGGTGGTTGAAAGGTAAGCATATGGAATCAGAGGTGGTCTTGAAGAATGCTTACCCTCGCCAGGAAATATACTTATCTTGTAACTCATTGAGCAACAGAGTTCAATGAATATACTTAGAACTTTATCATTCCTTTAAAGAAAATAGTCTTAAAACAGTCGGTTTCAAAGATGGAAATAGCCTTGGACTTTGCTCTGTAGCTGTTTTTACATGGAAGATGCTAGGTTTTGGCGGCAGGACGTATTGTATTGCAACCATAAAGACTGTGTTTCAAAACTACATTCAAAAGTAGCTTGCTTTAAATACTTTCTTTAAAGTATTTGATCTTAGGGTCAATGACCTGTAGAGAGGTGGATTTCTATATGTCCTACTAGAATGCTATGCAAACAAAAGAGAAAAATCTATGCATAGGTTATCCTGCCAAACTTCTATGAGGTTAAGAGAGTAAATTCTATGCATAACCATATGTACTGACGTGAGGATATAGCTGGGTTGACTGGCAAAACGCTCAACTGGCAGCTAGAAGCCTCGCCTATCGCCTGCGTGGGCTCATGAAGTCCGGTTGGGCGAAGGCCGATATTGTGGTTTCAAGCACCTGGCTTGAGCTTCTACTCTGTTGTAGTCTATTCAGAGAGTCTGTTGATATCCTAAGTTGAGAAGCGATCGCCCTCGTCCAAGATCGTGACGTATTAAAAGATCGTGACGTATTAACCTAATCTTAATCAGGCTGTATGTCCGCTTATTCACTGATTCTCATCCCGAGACGAATATTTCTTATTTTAGGCACCAGGTTGATTAGTCTTACTGTTTTAGATGGATGATCAAGGGGCGATCGCCCTAGAATTGCACTTGATCGGTGAACAGGAGATTGAACAAGCCATGGTCGTAGGGTTGATGGGCAGCTAGCTTGATCAACTGTTCGCTCTGCCCGTCGAGTAAATAGCTGTCATATCCTAACGATGCCATAAACTGTCTGAGCTGCATTTGGCTCGATCCGAGTTTTTGCAGCCCAAACTCATTGACTTCCACAATCACAAAGGGTGGACGCAGGGTCTCTAGCGTATGCTGCCCTCCCTGTAAGATCAGGTGTTCGGCACCCTCGGTATCAATTTTGATCAGTTTAATCGCGTCTAGACCATGCTGCTGCACTAGAGCATCTAGGGTGGTCATGGGTATGGTTTGGACAAAGGGATTATCTTGGCTCTTGGTATTAAAGGGATGGTCTCCCACATTCCACAGGGCATGACCACCATCATTGTCTAAGTTGAAGAAAAACTGCGTTTCCCGTTGGGCATCGCCGATCGCTCCATGGATCACCCGCACTTGCTGGAAATGATTAATCGCTACATTGTGCAGCGTTCGCTTGTAGTTGGATGTTTCTAACTCACAGGACAAAACCATGCCCATTTCGCCCACTAGCATGGCGGCAATCAGGGTGTAATAGCCAATATGTGCGCCAATATCAATCATGCGATCGCCGGGTTGCAAAAACCGAGGAAACCATCGAACAACCTCAGGTTCATACATCAGCCCTTGGGAAAAGGCATCCAGCATCAATTTTTGGGTAAATTCCTGGGGATTGAGAAACAGCTTGAGGATGGTCGATTCCTCATCCTGTTGAATACTAAGTTGAATGGTTTTACCCATGCCTGGCTTGGACGGAGATGAACTCATGAAACCATACTGCTCGTAGAAGGATGATCAAAAAACTGCCCCCAACCTAGCGGATGAAGGGCAGTTCTGTCTATGAGCTTTAGTTTTGCTTAGCCTACGCTAAGACCTAGGCTAGGGTGTTTCCGAGGCTTCTGCGGTGATGCTTTCGGAGCGTAGCTGTTTTGCTGCAGCGATCGCTTCCTCGGTCTTCTTGGCATCCAGCTTCAGAATCAGAGTAGACAGGGGCGGTAGGCAAAGGTCGATGGAGAAAGGACGATTGTGGAATGCCCATTCTTCTGACCATTTGCCGCCTAAGTTGCCCATGTTGCTGCCGCCGTAGTCGCGGGCATCGCTGTTGAATAGCTCGGTGTAGAAACCGGACTTGGGTACGCCGATGCGATAGTGGGAATGGGGTTGGGGCGTGAAGTTGCAAACCACGACGATGAATTCATCGGAGTCCTTAGCCCAGCGAATGAACGAAACCACGCTATGGCGATTGTCGTTACAGTCAATCCATTCAAAACCCTGTTGGTCAAAGTCTTGGGTATAGAGGGCTGGTTCACTGCGATACAGCTCATTCAGCTTGGTGAGGCAGTGCTTGAGGTTTTGGTGCGGTTCATACTGCAGGAGCCGCCACTCTAGGTCTCCCCAAACGTTCCACTCACTCCACTGCCCAAACTCCATGCTCATGAACAGGGTCTTCTTGCCAGGATGGGCAAACATATAGGTGTAGAGGCAGCGCAGGCTAGCAAACTTTTGCCATTCATCGCCGTGCATCTTGCCAATCATGTTGCTCTTGCCATGCACCACCTCATCGTGGGATAGCGCCAGCATGAAGTTTTCGCTGAAGGCATACATGATGCTGAAGGTGACGTTGTTCTGATGGAACTGGCGGAACCAGTGATCCATGTGGAAGTAGTCGAGCATGTCATGCATCCAGCCCATGTTCCACTTGAGGTTGAAGCCCAAGCCGCCGACGTAGGTGGGCCAAGACACCATGGGCCAAGAGGTAGATTCTTCGGCAATGGATAGAATGCCGGGGAAGTAGCTGAAGATGACGTGGTTCATCTGACGGATGAATTCCGCCGCTTCGATATTTTCTCGACCGCCGTACTGGTTGGTGACCCACTCCCCTGGTTCGCGGCAGTAGTCGAGGTAGAGCATGGAGGCGACGGCGTCTACCCGAATGCCATCAATGTGGTATTTGTCGAACCAGAAGAGCGCGTTGGCTACGAGGAAGTTGCGCACTTCATTGCGGGCGTAGTTGAACACGAGGGTGCCCCATCCCTTATGTTCGCCCTTGCGGGGATCGGCATGTTCATACAGGTGGGTGCCGTCGAAGAAGGCCAAACCGTGGCCATCTTTGGGAAAGTGTCCCGGTACCCAGTCCACGATCACACCGATGCCATGGGCGTGGCATTGATCCACGAAATACATGAAGTCTTGAGGGGTGCCGTAGCGGCTGGTGCAGGCGTAGTAGCCGGTCACCTGATAGCCCCAGGAGCCGTCAAAGGGATGCTCGGCTACCGGGAGGAGTTCAATGTGGGTGAAGCCCAGCTCTTTGACGTAGGGAATCAGCTTGGCGGCTAGCTCGCGATAGGTGAGGAAGCGTGCGCCGGGTTTGAGATCCGATACTTGGATGGCGGGCTCGGGCTTGCCGTCGGGGCCCAGGGCCGGTTCGTTGGAGGCGGCATGGAGCCAGGAGCCTATGTGAACTTCGTAGATCGATACGGGCTGGGTGAGGGGTTCGGAATGGCGGCGTTGCTCCATCCACTCGGCATCGTTCCAAGCGTAGGAATCTAGGTCTGCCACGATGGAGGCAGTTTTGGGGCGCACCTCTTGCTGGAAGCCGTAGGGATCAGATTTTTCGTAGATGTGACCGTCGTGGTTTTTGATCTCAAATTTGTAGCGATCGCCCACGCCGACTTGAGGAATGAACAAATCCCAAACCCCATTACCGGTGCGGCGCATTTGGTGCTTGCGTCCATCCCATAGGTTGAAATCCCCCAGCAGAGACACATTGCGGGCATTGGGTGCCCAGACGGCAAAGTAAACGCCCTTGATGCCGTCCATTTCAACGGTGTGGGCCCCAAGCTTCTCGTAAATGCGGTGGTGATTGCCTTCCGAGAACAGGTGAATGTCTAGATCAGTGAGCCCCGGAGAGCGGAACGCATAGGGGTCATACACCACCCGCTCGTGTTCACCTTCTTTGATGCGCAGTTGGTAGTTGCTGAGTTCAGGGCGATCGATGATGCATTCAAAAAAGTGGGGATGGTGTACCGACTGCATCGCGTGCTCAGTGGGTACCGGATAATCCTTGCCAGCATTGGGGCAAATCACCCAGGCCGCACTGGCTTCTGGTAAATAGGCGCGAATGACCCAGACCGATTTGCCGTTGAGGTCAATGGGGTGAGGCCCCAACACATCAAAAGGATCGTGATGCTGATTCCAGACAATGCGATCGATTTGATCGGAAGCAACGGTCTGCGTCATATAAAGTACCTTCCTAGGGTGAATCACTCAATGAGCTGGGCTAAAGAAGAGACGCGATCGCCTACTGGTGGGCAAATCGCAATTAGGCTTGCTGTGATACTATAGGCTGCTTTGAGTCAACCGAGAGAATGACAGTGAACAAGTCATGCCATTAAATTCTGTAAATCTATTGTTATAAACTGTAACAGAACAGCGGGAAGTCTCACCTTTTCGTTCCAACATTTTGAGAATAGCAGGTGTTTTAGCAAGCCGTGCATCCCTCTCTGGTCTGGTGGGGCGGCGAAGCTGTGATCCAGATCCTGGTCTTGGAACATTTCGGTCACACTACTGCGTCGTTTGGCATGTCATAGATAGGGATATCGGTAGAGGTGGCCAGGCTGGTGTCTTTAGGCAGGAATGTTCCTGACGCACAGTGTAGCTGTAAACGATTCCCGAATAATGCATTCGTCCTCCTCGACCCTTTCGTCTCCTGGAGTGTGGTGGTATGGCTACGTCTTCTCAAGCCCGACTTGTGGCATTACTTCATGCGGTGATGGTCACCCTGACCCTTGCTATTCTGTTGGCGTCGCAATCTGAAGCGGAATCTTTTAGTACGAGTAACACGAGCCAGGCTCCGATCTCCTTTTTGCGATCGCTGCTGCGCTGAGGGCGATCGCCTGGTTGACTGACAAATCTTTTTGCCTAGGCTAGATTGAGCAACGTCAAACCCAGTACCAGCCTGGATTTCATTGGGTTACGCTGACGCTAACCCAACCTACGTGAGAGTCAAGATCGCAGGAGTTTTGTCCGTCAATCAGGGGCGATCGCTGCCGTCATTTTGTCAGGCTAGTTTGGGCTGTTTGAGTCACGGTTTTGAGGTGGTCTAGGGTGGGCATGGGTTGGTCACCGCCATCGCTCAGCCAGAGCAAATATTCGATATTCCCGGCGGGGCCCGTAATCGGCGACCAGGTGAGCCCCTGGTAGCGCCAGCCCAAGGTCTCAGCCGCCGTGCAAACCTGGGCGATCGCGTCGGCCTGTACCGTTGTCTCCCGCACCACGCCCTTTTTGCCCACCCGCTCGCGCCCCACTTCAAACTGAGGCTTCACCAGCAGAATCACCTCTCGGGGGGACTGCAAAAGCGCCCAGAGGGCTGGCAAAATCTTGGTCAGGGAAATAAACGATACATCGACTACGCCCAGATCGGGGAAAGCGATCGCCTCGGTTGGCTCAGCAATGCCATAGAGATCCATGGGCGTCAGATGGCGAATATTGGTGCGTTCTCGCAACACCACCCGGGGATCCTGGCGCACCGTCCAGGCCACTTGCCCATAGCCCACGTCGATGCCATAGACCTTAGCTGCACCATTCTGGAGCAGACAGTCCGTGAAGCCACCGGTGGAAATGCCGCCATCTAGGGCCTGTCGATCTGGAATGACGATGTCAAAGTCTGCCAGGGCCTTGGCTAGCTTTTCGCCGCCCCGAGACACATAGGGCGATCGCGCTTTGACGGTAATCTCCGCAGCGTCGTCAATATCGGTGCCGGGCTTGTCTACCAACTGTTGATTGACCCGCACTTCTCCAGCTCGAATCAGCCGCTGGGCCTGCTGGCGGGAGTCGCACAGGTTGCGGTCTACTAGCAATTTATCGAGGCGTTGTTTGCTCAAGGGGCGATCGGCCAACAGAAGAACGCCCCCTATTCTACGATTTTTTTCTGCGTCTACCGGAATCCTGATGCGGCAGGCTGAGGATGTTCATAGGTGTATGTGTTCGAGGATGCACGTGAGTTGTCAGCGATACCTTTACGATGGATCTCTTGGATGCATCGAGGACAGGTTGTGAGTCCTACGCTAGCCCTGCCTGTTGCCGAACCAGGGGATGAACTGGGATCAGGAAGAAGGGCGGTTCAACCGCACAAAAGATATCAAACGCTAGGGTTGAGCGTCATGTTCAGCAATGCCCGTACGTCAACGAAACCATTCCTATGACTCAAAAAAATGATACGGCTGTCCTCGTCACATCCTTAATCGTCACCATCGGACTGCTGGGGGTTGGTGCCTGGTGGCTGCTGGGGCAATCTGGGCTAAATCTGAATGGCTCGCCAGACCAGACCTCCAGCTCATCATCGACCAGCACCAGCACCTCCAGCAGCACCTCGTCGAGTACGGGGCAACCGGTCAACACCTTTGCCGCCGTGACCGATGTGCCGGAGGGGGTGTTTAACTATGGCGGCAGCACCACCTGGGCTCCCATTCGCGGCACCCTCGACCCGATTTTGCAAACGGTGCATCCTCAGTTTCAGTTGCGCTACACCGATTCGCCCAATGCACCGCCGGGGTCGGGGACGGGCATCACCATGCTGCTGAATAATCAACTAGCCTTTGCCCAATCTTCGCGATCGCTGCGCACGGATGAATATGAGCAGGCCCAGCAGCGCGGCTTCAGGTTGGTGGAAATTCCGGTTGCCCTTGAGGGGATTGCGATCGCTGTCCATCCTGACCTAGATGTTCCAGGGTTAACGGTGCAGCAGGTGCAGCAAATCTATCGCGGTGAGATCACCAACTGGAATCAGGTGGGTGGCCCTAGTCTACCGCTGACGCCTTATTCTCGCCCTATGGATGGCGGGACGGTGGAGTTTTTTGTAGATATGGTGCTCGATGGACAAAGTTTTGGCGGCAATGTGCAGTTTATCTCAACTACGACGGAAGCGCTGCGCGTGATTTCATCTGATATTGGCGGTATTTACTACGCCTCTGCACCGGAGGTGGTGGGTCAATGTACGGTGAAACCGCTTCCCTTGGGGCGATCGCCAGATCAGTTTGTGGCTCCCTATCAAGCTCCTTTGGTGTTGCCGGATCAATGTCCTGCCCAGCGCAATCAGTTAAATATCGCTGTGTTCCGCAGTGGTGATTATCCCATTACCCGACAGATGTTTGTGATTGTGCGTCAAGATGGGCGATCGGCTCAGCAGGCGGGGGAAGCCTATGCTAATTTACTTCTCAGTGATCAAGGTCAAGGGCTACTGGAACAAGCTTATTTTGTGCCGCTACGCTAGGATATAGGTTATCTATGTTCAGGTTGGGTTGATTGTGAGGGGAGCGATCGCCCCCTGCTATCTCAATGGATGACTCTGACTGTCCTATGCCTAACACTAGGTCAAGACATTGTCTCACCCAGCCGCCAGACCTCTACAATTAAATGTAAGTGCGTGAGGGCATCCCGATGCAAATTACCCTAAACCTACCTGATAGCCTAAGTCAGACTGAAACCTTTAACCAGAGCGACTGGCTCCGATAACGTCTATTCAACATGTTGCGGAATCATTCCGCTATTCAGCAATGCCAAAAGCTAGCAAATCTAACAATAAGATAAAGTGAATTATTAGATTTAAATTTTGTGGTCAGATATACATCTTGCAGCGTTGAGAATGATTGAATAAAGCTATGCCTGAGTAGGTGCGAATTTTTTGTAAGACAACTACTTAAGATCCAGAATCTCTCTGACGACACTCTTTAAATCTGCATCAGCAGGGCGTTTTGCAAACTGCTCATGACTGTAAATCCAAACCAGCTTAATTGTGTAGCTACTTGCGTTTACCAAATACATTAATCTAACTTGCCCCGAAGCTCCTTTTGAAACCCGGATCTCTAGCTTATGAAAAGTCCATCCTTCCGGCAACTGAATTTTTCCCGGGAGAGGTTCACTACGAGAATTATTGGGGTATTGGTCGTCAATTAAATCCTCTAGAGTTTTTGCAATAAGCTCAACAAAGTTATTTTTGTGAATTTTTACAAGTTTCTTGAAAGAGCGCCTGAAATTGTCAGTTTCCTCAATCGAGAAAGGAATTGAGCCAGTCACGCACTTCTCCTTTCCTAATACGATTTGAAGATTCCGTAGCAAAAGTATCCTTCAGAACTTCAGATATTGCCAGTTTGTATGCAGGATTTTCACGCTCTATTAAATCAAGCTTTTGGCAACCTAATGCTTTCATGTCATCAAGGAGAATAGGCTCAGTTGACCTTGCTTCAGGTAACAAACCTTTACGAGCCTTTTTCCAGGGAAATTCTCCGTGAGTCATCTCACTCAGCCGATAAGCATTGTAGCCACCAAAGTATTCCCAAATTTCTTCTAAAAGTTCTTTTTTATCAGACGGAAGTTGCAATAAGGATTCTTTGCGAGGAATTGGTAGCTGTTTAGCTTCAAAATCACTGTAGAACCTATAGGCAGGAGGGCAAACAGGACCGTAACGCCATGCTTGAATTTCCTCTTCAAATAATGGTTCGTCATACAGCGCTAAATGCAAGCTCTGAGCATAATATAGAAGCTTTTGAACCTTCATATTGGTCATTTCATCTTCTATACCATCCTCGTAAGCTTTCATAATGAAGTAGCGAGCCACATTAAGGCAGTCAACCATAGCTCAACTCACAGACTTAAATAGGTACCCTACCGTAACAAATTCATGGAAATTTGAATTATGTCCATTATAGCCTAAAGCTCAAAAATAGTACAAAAATACTAAAAGCTTAATGGCGCTCATGCACACTGACCACCGAGAGCAGCATCCTCTAAGATAGCTTCAGGGTAAGCGATCGACGCAGTTCAACAAGCACTGATAACAACACTTGCTGGGCAGAGTTGCTGTTGCTGTTACGTTTGGGGTGCGGGATAATTGCTTACGCAGATTTGGCAGAAGGTCGTTAAGGGCGATCGCCCCCCGGAGAACATGTATGGCGAAGGTTGAACGGGATGAAGAGCGGATCGCGATAGACATGGTGGTAGATGCCCATACCCAGAAGAGCAGACGATAGTTTGGCAGTGCCCTTGATCCAGATTGAAGCCCTAGAGGCCGATGAAGAGACCCAGCAAGCGATCGCTGACTGGCATTACTGGGTCAATCAGGGCTATGAGTTTGGGTAGGACATATGCCCAAGTCCCACTGAAGCGACACACCTCGTCTGAGCCCTTCCTCCGGCTTGGGAAGGAGCTGCGGCGCTTCCCTGCCGAGACCATCACCCAAACGACCACATCACCGGATTGTCGTCTAGGTGGTCGGCAACGCTATGACCGATCTCATCGATCGCTGCCCGATCGCCCTCCTCTAGCTGAACATCAGCAGCGATCGCATTTTGTCGTACCTGCTCGGCATTGCGGGCCCCGGCAATCACGCAGGTTTGGGGTTGCCCCATCAGCCAGGCTAGGGCCAGTTGCCCCAGGGTGATGCCGTACTTGTCTGCTAGGGGTTGCAGTTGGGCGATCGCTGCTTGGGCGCGGGCGTAGTGCTCCGGTTGGAATAGTTTGTTCTTGGCGCGGATGTCGCCTTCAGCAAACTGATGGTCGGGGCCAAATTTGCCGGTGAGCAATCCTTGGGCCAGGGGTGAGTAGGCCAGGATGGTGATGTTGTGCTCGATGCAGTAGGGCATGGCGTCAGTTTCCACATGCCGCCAAAAGAGCGAGTAGGGGGGCTGCAGGCTATCGATGCGTCCATAGTCAGCCGCTTCTTCGAGCTGGGTGCGGGAAAAGTTGGAAACGCCGATGGCGCGAATTTTGCCTTGCTCTTTCAGGTCCACCATGGCCCGCATGGTTTCGCTAATGGGCACCACGTCGCTATTGAAGGCACCGGAGGGCCAGTGAATTTGATACAGATCAATATAGTCGGTTTGCAAATGCTTGAGGGAGCGATCGCAGGCCTCTAGCACCTCAGAGTATTTCATGTGGTTGGCGAATACCTTGGTGGCATAGACCACGCGATCGCGGCGGTCTGATAGCGCCTTGGCGACTAAACGTTCTGAATAGCCGTCACCGTAGATTTCTGCTGTATCGATGGTGGTGATGCCTGCGTCAACCGCTGCTTGGATAGCTGCGATCACCTGATCATCCTCAATGCCCACCCAGCCGCGTTTCCCTGCTTGCCAGGTACCCATCAAAATCGGTGTAATTTGCAGGTCGGATTGTCCAAGTTGGCGCGTTTGCATGAAGAAGCTCTGAAAAGGTCAGCGGGGTAACAAAAATAACCTGTGTGGTCACAGATTGACTGAAATCCCCATCAATAGGATAGGACACCTAATTTTAGTTTCGCAAGCACAAGGTTCACCTCTGGACATATCCTGACTCAATTCCTAGGACTATTGCAAGAAAGATTTTTCTCCATCCGATAGAGAGATGTGAGCTAAATAAACCGGTTAAGCGCCAGGGCGATCGCATTTGGGCTTGGCTCACGACACTAATCATTTACTCGTGGAGCGTATCTAGCCATGATTAGCAACCTATCTCATTCCTCATTCAGCTCTGTAGCTGGTCAAGTTCTCTGCATCCTAACCATCATCTTACCTGTTTTGGGCGTGGCATTGATGGTCAGCGCTCAAGCTGATGAATCTGTTGCAGAAACCCGTCAGGGCGATCCGATCATTCCGCCACCAGCCTACATCACATCATCGTTGCTGTAAATCTACTGTCAACCTGGCAGCTAGATGTCTTTCTGCCTTGCCAAGCTGATGTTTGGCGAGCAATATCTGCTAAACATCAGCGCTATCTACCGTCACTCCAGTTTCATGCCTGACCTATCAAGCTGTCTCATGATTCGCATCTGTTTGAGAATAGTTATGAATAAACTGAAACGCCTGCGCTTGCCAAACGTCAATTTCTGGCCACCGCCAAGGAAATTGGGCTGAATCAGATAGATTAGACTTACATCCATCTAAACATTTTTGCCAATAATGCTTGGCATAGTCTAGGCTGCCGGTGGCTTCATAGACCTGAGCCAATAGACAATAGGAGGCTGTTGAGGATGGATCGAGGGCGATCGCTTGATGGAGTTGTTCTAAGGAGCGATCGTATTGTCCGAGTAAATATAGCGCCCAGCCTAGATTTTTATGGAGAGATACCCGAATCAATGGTTCTTCAATCTCGTCTTCTAGACAGTCTTCTAAGGGTTGTAGTGCTGCTTGGGGCTGCCCTTCTAAAATATTCAGTCGCGCTAAGTTACAGATGGCTGCATAGGCTCCCTTGCCCTGAAAATCCCTTGCCTGTTTGTAGTGAGATTTGGCTTGCTCGTTCTGGTGCAGCCGTTCGTAGGTGGTGCCGAGGTTATAGTGAGCGTTGGCGTAGTCGGGATGGAGGGCGATCGCTGCCTGAAAATACTTCACGGCGATGGCGAAGTTCCCGGCCATATATTCATCAAACCCTTTTTGGTTAAGCTGTTGAGCTTCATCGTGCAGTTGGGGCTGGGGCACGGTCATCTGCGGACGATGGCCAGCGACGACGCGAATGAGATCGGATCGTTTTAACTTTTGTCCATGATAGTCGGGTAATGCCTGCGTAAACACCTCACAAATCCGCTCGATGTGCTTGCGCACGGTGGGTTCGCTCACGTCCATTTCTTTTGCGATCTCCGTATCTGATGCACCAACTAAAAGGTTCTCCAACACCTGTTTTCGGCGCGGCGTCAAGTTCTGAATCACATCATCGATGGAAGACGGAAGCATCATCAGGATCCTGAATGGGTTACTACGATAGCTGTTGTCCGGACAGTCCGGACTAACTTCCCATTCTATGCCACAACTGTGACTATTGCCCACTGCCTGCCGCTGTCCCACAAGCCTGTCACGAATGTGGCACATCAGGATGTGTTCTTAGGTATGAGTAGCGCCTGTGACTCTACTTTGCCATAGCTGCGATGATCTTGGCAAGCTTGTGATGAAGTTGCCGCCGGTTGTGACAAGGCAGAGCTTAGTCCTTAAAAGCTTGACAATGCTAAGGAGAATTGCGACTATATAGGTGTCACATTTGTGAGTGCAAGTTGAGTTGCTGTTGAACCTTGTTCCGGGTGCTGGCGTGACTGGTGATGATCCTACCGAGCGATCGCAGTGCCCAAGCCATCTACAGGAGTCAATGTTATGGTCTCTGATCCGGATCGTCACAGTAATCGTTACAGTATGTTGGTTCAAGCCTGTATTGCTGCGTTTAAGTGGCTGTTGTGGCTAGGAACCGGGTTTGCGATCGCTTATATTTTGGCTGCCTGCCTGGGTGCCAACTGGGTCTTGAGCCTGCTCTTGCTCCTGGCGACTCATCTCACGGTGCCGATGATGAGCATTGCTCTTTGCTGGGTAGCGTTTGTGGTGGTGGTGGAGTCTTGGCGTTCATGATGGTCGCTATGACCTTGGTGCTGTGTGATGTTGAATATCTAGTTAACTGGCAAGCCGTGCAAGAAGGCTGATGTGTGAACAGTCTTGCCATACAGCGCCCAAGCTCAACCTACTGTAGTGCCAGTTGTTTAAGTCCTTGAGCCTATAATCCTGGAGGCTGTCATGTCGTCATGTAGCTGTGAAGATACCCGTAAATGTGAATTTATCCAAGATCGCAACAATCCCGATCGCTATGTCTGTTTGCCCTGCGGTAAGGTTCGCGAGACAAACGAAGGTGGAGAAACGGGGTTATGGGAATGGCTGCTCCTCTGGGGGATTGGTATACTTCTTATCCTTTAAGACGTTGCTGAAGGGGCGTCACCTAGAAGCTCGATAGATAGGTAGGATGCGTATAGCCTTCGGCATGGCTTCGCTAAAGCGATAGCGTAACGCATCCAAGCTTTGCAATACCGGAGTAGCTAACGTATCTAATTTATGGAAAGACAGTGCGTTACGGCTTCGCCTAACAGCACTCTACATTAGTTTAGGTGTCGGCTTACTCGTTCAGCACCTGTTACGGCTGCCAAAAGTCGATAATATCGTAGTCTAAATCTGCCAACATGGATCGCAGTAAGGGCAGGCTAAGACCAATCACATTGGTGTGGCAGCCCACCAATTGTTCTACAAAGAAACCGCCCTGACCTTCCAGGGCAAAGCATCCGGCACAGTTGAGGGGTTCTCCAGTGGCTACGTAGGCGGCAATCTGGCGATCGCTGACCTTGGCAAACTGAACTTGGGTCATTTGACTGCGGGATAGGGTTTTGCCCTGCCGTCCATCGATCAACACGTGTCCTGTATACAGTTCTCCCACCCGACCGCGCATCTGTTGCCAACGGGCGATCGCTTCTTGGGCATGGGCAGGCTTGCCGTGGATTTCTCCATGGAGGGCTAGCACCGAGTCGCAGCCCAGTACCAGCCAATCTGGGTTGTCTTGAGGTAGTTGGGCCGCGATCGCTTCCGCCTTGCCCCGAGCTAGGGCCTGGACTAGCTCGGCGGCATTGTTCATGACGATCTGATCTTCATCAAAATCGCTGGGCATGACTACTGGATCGATGCCCGCACCTTGGAGAAGCCGCCGTCGAGCTGGGGAGGCTGAGGCTAGGATGAATCGTGGACGTTGCATCTACAGTTGGGTCGATAGGGTAAGACAAGATGCCGGTGTGAAACAATGGCTCGGGAACTAACCTGGGAATTAACCTAGGATTAATAGGCCTTAAACGACGCCACAACTTGGCGGAAGGTATCTCGCATTTTGTCCCAGCGGTCTTCTGTGGTCGATGCATTGAGGGTGAATAGCTTACCCCGACGCACCACTACACTAGCTAAATTATGACGATTTTGGGTGGGTAGCTCCACGGCATATTCCAGCAGATAGTAGAGTTCGCCATCCAAATCTCGTTCCGCCGCGCCCACCAGTTCTGCTTTGCGATCGCTGCCGGCTGATGTGATCACTTTTTGGGCGAGGCGCTGTCCTACGTCGGTTGGCGTGCCGAGGTCGCGCAAGCTTTGCCCTTCGGGAATGGGACTGATGACCACACTGACGTTTTCGGATTCTTGGATGATGTCATGAAAAACAATGTCGGGGCCATTCTCCACTTTGGTCTCGACCCAGCCGTTGGGGTAGAAAAATTCATAGCCGTCATAGCTATCGATATAACTGTTTAAGCCTGCCCCGGCTGAAACACAGCTCTGCAAACCTAGACTCACGATTACCAGCAGTAGCAGTGCCATTCGCTTCAGCATAATTTTTCCTTGCCTTCGTCCATCAACTGATCCAATGTCGGCAGTTCTGTCAGGAAACCGCCACCGTTCTATTCTCCCATTATGTTGGATTCTACAAAATCCCTTTCCATCGACGATCGTTCATAGGCTTTAGAATTCTTCAATGAATCCACCTCATCCCATGTCCCTAGGGAGCGATCGCCCTCTCACCGAAGAGGAATTGAGGCTAATGGTAGTTTGGCTTACATTCTCTCTCCCAGGGAAACGCAGTATAGTGAAGCTAACGATTCAGGGCACCGCATTAACGCATGGTGAGATGTATGGTGGGATGCATGGTTGAGCAGAGGTTCAGTCGTTGGCGATCGCCCGTCTTGGCGTCTCGCAGCCTCCAGTCCTATGTATGACCATCGAGCTACCAGGGGGCTCAGTTCCCCATGATTGAGTTGAGGTAGACCAACGTCTCAGCATGTGGTGATGTACTGATGGCAGTGGAAGCAGAGTGCTGCCATGGGTAGATTGATTCCATACATGGGGCAGCAGTGGCGAGATTCCTCCCGATCTCTATCTAAGTGTTTACACGTTCAGTGTTAACAAAAACAGGCGATCGCGCTTAGACAAGCTAGGATTAGCCTAATCCTTCCCGTTCTGGGGATAGAGAGGTGGTCAGCACCACTGTTGTCTGCAGCTATGGTCTAGTCTTGGGGCATCACAGATTGCATGAACAAAGGATTCCGTCCTTGGGAGCGTATGCCTGGCAGCGGGGGAGCGATCGCTTTTCCTGTAAGACCAGCTTCCTAATGCGACGGACTAGAGCTGACCTGATATCGGTATCCAGATGGTGAATCCTGTTGTTTCGGCCGCATTGTCACACGAGCCACCTCGCGCTATGGACGATCATGAAAAAACAAATGACCAATTGCTTGCAGAACTCACTACACTGCGGCAGCAGGTTGCCCAATTAGAAGCGCGGCTTGAAGAACCACCCGCTGCACCGTTGTCGCACCTCGGTGATCGGTGTCCTTATATTCCAGCGGATATTCTTGACCAGGCCTGTATGGGGTTTTTCCAAAGCACGGCGGATGGTCACTACCTGCAGGTCAACCGAGCGATGGCGCAGATTTTGGGCTATGAATCGCCAGCGGCCTTGATGGAGACGATCACGCAGATTGATCAACAGCTTTATGTGAATGTGGCCGATCGCGATCGCTTCCAGCGGCAACTGCAGGAACAGGATGTCATTACGGAGTTTGAAGTCCAGGTCTATCGCCGGGATGGCAGCATTATTTGGCTATCAGAAAACGCTCGGGCGGTGCGGGATGAGCAAGGGGCGATCGCTTACTATGAGGGCATCAGCACCGATATCACTAGTCGCAAAACTGCTGAATTTGAGCTGCAGCGCATCCAAGGCGAGCTAGAGCGGATTATTGAAGAACGCACCACGGCGCTCCAGTGTTCCAATGTGCAGCTTTCGGCAGAGGTGACCGAGCGGCTGCAGGCGGAGGCGGCCCTGCGTGATGCGCGCAATCAACTGCAGGCGATTCTCGATGCGGTACCCGGTATCGTGTCTTGGATTACCTCGGATTTGCGCTACCTGGGGGTGAATCGCCACCTGGCAAGCACCTTTGATCTGCCCGTAGAAGCCTTCACGGGGCAGGATATTGGCTTCCTGGAAAGCAGCCAGGAGTTTAAGTCCTTTGTGCGCGACTTTTTTGCCTCTCCCGACCAAGATGCCTTTCGGCAAGTGGAAGCAGTGGTCAAAGGCGAGACTCGCTTCTATCTGATCGTGGCCCAGAAGTATGACCAAAATCGGGCTGCGTTCACCGTCGGTATTGATATCACCAAGCGCTACGAAGCTGAGTCTGCCCTGCGGGATGCGGAACAGAAATATCGCAGCATTTTTGAAAATGCGGTGGAAGGGATTTTCCAAACTACCCTGGATGGACATTTTCTCAGCACCAACCCAGCCCTGGCGCGCATCTATGGCTATGATGCCCCGGATGATTTGGCCAATGGGCTGCCGGATATTAGCAATCAGCTCTATTTCGATCCATCCCGTCGGGAGGAGTTCATCCAACAGCTCCATCGGGATGGGGCGGTGGTTCGTTTTGAGTCTCAGGTGTATCGCAAAGATGGCAGCCTCATCTGGATTTCGGAAAATGCCCGCA
This sequence comes from Leptolyngbya sp. DLM2.Bin15, assembly GCA_007694125.1. GTDB lineage: Bacteria > Cyanobacteriota > Cyanobacteriia > RECH01 > RECH01 > RECH01. The sequence goes on along the minus strand of RECH01000378.1, from coordinate 6,965 downwards.
TAGTCTACAACGAAGACGGTAGCCCGGCGTACTATGAAGGCACGGTTGAGGATATCACCGATCTAAAGCGGGCAGAAGAGGCTCTGCAGCGGGCCAATGAGGAATTGGAAAGCCGGGTGGAAGAGCGTACCGCTGCTCTGCGGGATGCCAACCATCGCCTACGCATTGAAATTACCGAACGGCAGCGGATTGAGATGGCGCTGCGGACGTCGGAAGCAGAACTGCGGGCGTTGTTTGCGGCGATGCCTGATGTGATTGCTGTGTTTGATGGCAACGGCACCTATCGCAAAATTATTTCCACCAATTCGGAGCTGCTTTACCGTCCCCATATTGAACGTGCAGGGAAAACGGTGTATGAGGTCTTGCCACCAGAACAAGCCACGTTGTTCATCATCCACATTCAGCGATCGCTCAATACCAGCAAGACCGTGAATTTGGAATATTGTCTACCCGTATTTTCGTCGAGCCAGCAAAATGAGGATGACACACCTCGCAGTGCTTGGTTTAGCGCCAGTGTTTCTCCCCTGCCCAACAACTGCGTCCTGTGGGTGGCGCGGGATATTACGGAACGCAAAATGGCAGAACAGCGGCTGCAGCAGGCGGAGGAAAAGTACCGCAGTATCTTTGAGAATGCAGCAGAGGGCATTTTCCAAACCACACCGGATGGCCGCTGCCTCAGTGCTAATCCGGCTTTGGTGGAAATGTATGGCTATGGGTCGCCAGCGGAGTTTATGGCTGCGGTGCCCGATATCAGTAAGCTCTATGTCTACCCCCAGCATCGGGCCGAGTTAATTGCTCAGTTAGAGCAGTGTAATGTGGTGTCGCAGTTTGAAGCCGAGGTCTATCGCCAAGACGGCAGCGTCATTTGGACGTCGGAGAATGTGCGGGTGGTGCGCAATGAGGCGGGCGAGGCGCTGTACTACGAGGGTACGGTGCAGGATATTACCCAGCGCAAGTATGCGGAGGAGGCGCTACGCGACTCGGAGGCCAAGGAGCGGGAGAAGTCTCAACAGCTTGAGCAAGCGCTGCGGGATCTGCAGCAAACCCAGACGCAACTGGTGCAAAGTGAGAAGATGTCGAGTCTGGGGCAGTTGATGGCGGGGGTGGCCCATGAAATCAACAATCCCGTGAACTTTATCTATGGCAACCTGGCCTATGCCCGCAACTATACTCGGGATATGTTGCGGCTAATTCAGGCCTATCAACGGGCCTATCCCGACCCGACGCCGGATCTACGCCAGGAAACCGAGGATATTGACCTCGGCTTTTTGATGGAGGATCTGCCCAAGCTGTTGGGGTCGATGCGCCTAGGAGCTGAACGCATTCGCGAAATTGTGCGATCGCTCCGGAGCTTTTCTCGCCATGATGAAGCCGATCTCAAACAGGTGGATGTGCACGATGGGTTAGACAGCACCCTGCGAATTTTGCAGCATCGTCTGAAGGCGGATGGCGGTAAGCCGGCGATTCGGGTGGTCAAAAACTACGGGCAACTGGTGCCGATCAAATGCTTTGCTGGGCAGCTCAACCAGGTGTTTATGAATATTCTCAGCAATGCCATTGATGCTCTGCGCGATCGGGAGCTAGCCGTTGGGCTACACCGAGATCCCACCGATCCAGACTATGAGCATCCGGAGCATTTGACCTCGATTAGCGAAATTCGCATTCATACGGAACTGTCTCCGGAAGGCGATCGCGTCATTATCCACATTGCTGACAATGGCTCTGGCATCCCGCCCGAGGTGCAGCAGCGGATTTTCGATCCTTTCTTTACCACGAAGGAGATTGGCAAGGGCACTGGCCTGGGGCTATCGATTAGCCATCAGATTGTGGTGGAGCGCCATTGTGGGCAGTTGCGCTGTGTTTCGAACCCGGAGGACGGCACGGAGTTCACCATCGAAGTCCCGGTGAATCCTGAAATTCCTGAAGAATGGGGCGATCGCGATCCATCTCGTTCCTAGGGGGGCGATCGCCCTGGGGCTCTAAGCTTCTAGCAACTTCCGCAAGCGGCGAATATGCACAGCTCGGCTGGCGATGGTTACGGAGCCATCTTCCAGTACTACGTAGATCTTGCCCGATACCAAACGGCCAAGGGCCGATCGTTCATAGACCGTGACGTCGTCGTCTAGACCTCGGGCTGCTTCAACTTTCTTGTACCCCATGTCGGCTAGCTTGCCGTCCAATTCCTTCATCATCTTGGCGGGTTTGGTAGCCGTCATGGAAAACTCAATGGTGCGGTTGAAATACCCTCCCAGACCACCGGCAAACAGTCCCACCACCAAGCCTAGCTGCTGGGGCAATCCGGTGGAGATGGTAATGCTCAGCACCCGCGATGCCATAAAGGTGGTGACAAAGGCGGTGGCGACGAAGTAATACATGAAGGTTGAGGCAAAGCCTGGCCCAAACTGTCGGGTGCGATCGCTCATAATGGATGACCACCTACTCAAGACTGCGCATCAAAACTGCTAACAGTGTATCGGTATTGAGTGCCTGCAGTCCGATCTCTGGGAACCAGTCCCCAGAGATCGGACAGGATCGGCCATAAAAAAGGTTGGCTGTTAGACCAACGTGAGGTGAGGCATGGGTTCAACGGTGGCAATGGAGCGGCCGACTGCCGTGGCGATCGCCCGCAGGTTGTTGACGAGGTCTACCATCTCGTCCAAGGACAGGGCCTGCCGCGCATCGGATACGGATTGCTCCGGCTGGGGATGGCATTCCACCATCAAACCATCGGCTCCACAGGCGATCGCTGCGCGGGACAGGTCGGCCACTAGTTCACGCTTGCCGGCCGCATGGCTAGGATCGACGAGCACCGGCAAGTGGGTGAGCTGCTTCAGGGCCACCACGGTACCGAGATCCAACACGTTGCGGGTGTAGGAATCGAAGCTGCGAATTCCCCGTTCACAAAGGATGACGTTGGGATTCCCATGGCTGAGGATATATTCAGCGGCCATGACGAATTCTTCGAGGGTGGCGGCTAGACCTCGCTTCAGCACAACGGGCTTGTTCACCGTGCCCACGGCTTTCAGCAAGTCGAAGTTTTGCATATTGCGGCTACCAATTTGCAGGACATCGGCATGGGCCGCCACCGCTTCGATTTGGGCGATCGCCATCACTTCGGTGATCACGGGTAGGCCGTAGCGATCGCGCACGCTGGCTAAAATCTCCAGCCCCTCTTGCCCCATACCCTGGAAAGAGTAGGGTGAGGTGCGGGGCTTGTAGACGCCGCCGCGCAGGGCTTGAACCGGGGCCGTAGCTAGGCGACTGGCCACCGCTTCCATCTGGGCGAGGCTTTCCACGGCGCAGGGGCCGCCGACGATCAGCAGGGATTCTCCGCCGACTGAAACGGTGTCCGACAGGGCAATGACGGAGCGATGGTCGGCGTGGGTCTTAGCGGCGAGGGTAGCTTGGTGCATGGGGTTCGACATGGGTTGAAGTTCCGTAGATTGAGGATGAATCAGTCAGCGAGCGGGACGGGGGATGACCAACAAAAAACCCGGAACCTAGGGGGCTCCGGGTTTGTGAATAAGCGCATGGCTAAGTCACCCGGAGGAGGATCGGGGCCAAAAAAAGTAGGTGTTAAACAAGGATGGGAAGGAGAGCATGGGATCAACGGTGGGTGACGGTGGATAGATAACAAAAAACCGCAGGCGTTGCGCTTGCGGTTCACTTCGAGGTTCCATGAAACGATGGACTCACTCCAAGTGAACCTTGATAAACCAACCATAAAATCGAGGGGCGGGACGTGCCATGACGTTGAATACCTGGGTGAAGCTGAAAAATCTATATGCCTAGAAGGTAACTGATCTGTGCTGAAAACGTCAACCTCAATGTTTGAGTCCCAAGTGTCTCATGGTGAAACGTTACGAGTGGCCAAGCAACACATTTTGTTCCGATAGGGGCTAAGCTGAGTGCAGCCTTGGTCTAGCGGTTGATTGGGGAGATGGAGGTCACATGATCTGTGATTTTCGCTACCATCATTCTGGCGGTTGATCCCATAGGCAAGGGCTCCATTTTTCAGTACAACAGCTAAGGGCCGATCCCGTTAATCACCGGATTTTGTGGGGGCGATCGCCTCTGCGTCCATGACTGCACCCTATCGTTAACCCATGATTGAAGTTGAACATCTCAGCAAACACTATGGCAGCAGCACCGCCATTGATGACGTTACCTTTTCGGTCAAACCGGGAGAAATCCTAGGGTTTCTGGGCCCCAACGGCGCGGGAAAAACCACCACCATGCGCATTTTGACGGGCTATCTACCGGCCAGTGGCGGCACGGCGCGGGTGGCTGGGTTTGATGTCCATGACGATTCCATGGCGGTGCGGCAGCGTATTGGCTACTTGCCAGAAACGCCGCCCCTCTACCCAGATATGACCGTTGAGGCGTTTTTATACTTCGTGGCTCGTCTGAAACATGTGGCGGCAGGCGATCGCTCCACGCGGGTGGCCTCGGCGATGCAGCGCTGCAATCTGCTGGATAAGCGCGGGGTGTTGATTCGCAAACTATCGAAGGGGTTTCGCCAACGGGTGGGCATTGCCCAAGCGATTGTCCATGATCCAGCGGTGATTATTCTGGATGAACCGACGGTGGGTCTCGATCCTCGCCAGATTATTGATGTACGTAATCTGATTCGCAGCTTGGCGGGAGAGCACACGATTATTCTGTCCACCCACATTCTGCCGGAGGTGAGTGTCACCTGCGATCGCGTCACCATTATCAACCAAGGGCGGGTGGTGGCCACCAATACCCCGGATCAACTGGTGGCTCAGCTCACCGGTGGCTTGGGCTATGACTTGGAAATCGAAGGGGATGGCGAACAGGTACGGCAGGCGCTGCAAGACCTCGCGCCGGTGCAGTCGGTGCAGATCGTTCCCGCAGAGGGGCAAGCTCGTCAGCACCTGCAGATCACCACGGAAGGGCCCGAGGATCCGGGGCGGGAGATTGCGGCGCTCGTCGTTGGAGCGGGCCTGGGGCTCTACGAAATGCGTCGCCGTCAGGTGAGCCTAGAGGACGTGTTCCTCCAGCTCACCACCACAGAATCAGCCGCATCGGATGCCCTTGAGGATGGGGAAGCGATCGCCCCAGAGTCCCAGGAGGAAGCGATCGCCTCCGAGGTTCCATCTCCCGAAGCACCGCTTGCCGACGAGGATCCTTCCTCACCTGATATCACCACCTGATATCACCCTTTGAGGATGAGGACACCATGATGGGCAAGATGCATTTCGACGCCTCTCCATGCTCAAATCTTTACAAGCAGAGGGTTGAGCGGAGCCGAAACCCGGCCATGTAGCTGCATATCATAGAGTTCACCGACTTAGATCGCCATTCAGTTGTAGGGTGCTGTTAGGCGCAGCCGTAACGCACCATCTTGTGAAGCTTTTGATGCGTTCGCGTACCGCACGCTACCAATCCCCAGGGCTTTCTATATATTGTTTACGTCGTTGTCAGGAGCCAGCCTCTAGATGGGTGTTTTAGTCAGCAACATTATCGCCATCTATCGCAAAGAGCTACAGAGCTACTTTTCCTCCCCCTTTGCCTATGTGATTACCGGGGTATTTTGGTTTATCAGTGGCCTGTTCTTTGCGGCCATTTTGCTTGGCCCCACCGGGGTAATTGCCCAGGTGGCGGCGCAGGATCAGTTTGGCGGTGGCGCGCCGGTGGATGTGCCGAGCCAATTTTTGATTGTCTACCTCGGGGTGATTGGGTCGTTGGCCCTGTTCATCCTGCCGATGCTGTCCATGGGGCTCTATGCCGAGGAACGCAAGCGCGGCACCCTAGAACTATTGGCCACCTCGCCGATCACCAACTGGGCGGTGGCGGTGGGCAAGCTGCTGGGGGTGCTGACGTTCTTCTTCACCATGACGGTGCCGTTGTTGATCTATGAAGCGATCGCCTTTTTGTCTGCAGATCCACCCGCCAATCCATTGCTGCTGCTGGTGGCCCACGGCGGGCTGCTGCTGCTGGCCGCTGCTGTGCTATCCCTAGGCATGTTTGTCTCGTCACTCACCGATAGCACCATCCTCTCGGCGGTGCTGACCTTTGGGCTGATGCTGATGCTTTGGGTGACGGATTTAATCGCCAGTGGTGTCCAGGGGCCCGTCGGGGAAGCCATTGGCCATCTATCGTTGCTCACCAGCTACGGTAATCTAATCCAGGGCATTGTGGAAACCAGCGATCTAGTGTTGTTCGCCAGCTATATCGTCCTCGGTATTTTTCTCACCGCCCAGTCCATTGAACTGCTGCGCTACCAACGCTCCTAGGGGCGATCGCCTCCCTCTGTTTTACTGCTGCAAGGTGCCTGTTAGATGAAACGAACGCCATTGACTTTTAAGGGACTTCGGTATTTGGTTTGGCTTGCGCCCATGCTGGTGATTGCTGGGCTGACGGCAGGCGTGGTGGCCGGTAGCTGGGGGCCAGTGCCGCTGGTTCTGATTCTGATCGGTATTGCCATTGCCATTGGTTGGTTGATTAGCGAAAGTCGCGGTGGCTTTTGGCGACGGCGCTCGACCCAGGCCAGTACCAATGGGTTGATAGCCACGCTGGCCGTGGTGGTGATTTTGGGCTTGGTCAACCTGCTAGGCGTCCGCTACAGCCAGTCCTTTGACCTGACCGAGAATCAGCTCTATACCCTGGCTCCCCAGTCGCAACAGGTGGTCAGCAGCTTGGATCAGCCGGTGAAGCTCCTGATCTTTGCTCCCACCTCCAATCCCACCGAGGAACGCTTGTTGCGCAACTATCGCCGCCAGAGCGATCGCTTCAGCCATGAATACATTGATCCCCAAGCCAATCCCGTCTTGGCTCAGCAGGTGGGCGTGCGCACCATCGGTGAGGTCTATCTAGAAGTGGGCGAAGGCGACGCCGTTACCCGTCGCTATATCCAAACCCTAACGCCCCAGCAACCGCTTTCGGAACGGTTGATCAGCAATGCCATCGCCCGCCTGGGCAGCGATCGCTCCCCCAAGATC
>RECH01000206.1 GCA_007694125.1 Leptolyngbya sp. DLM2.Bin15 | reverse complement strand
GTGGGCGACTGCACCCATCCCGGCGAAGGTACGGCGGGGGTGAGCTATTCAGCCCTGACCGTTGTCCGGCAAATTCAGCAAGCGTCATCCTAGATCCGTCGTCCTAGAGGACGACGGCGATACAGCTATAGATGCCCCATTCAGTCTTTCCCGCAACCGTTCGGGCTGAGCTTGTCATATCCGTTTGGGCTGAGCCTGCCGAGGCCACAGCAACGTGACGATGGCCACAGGTATGGCACAACCTTAGAGTCTGGGGGTGAGGCGATCGCTGCTCACTGCTCTAAACTATTGAGAATCTATATTAGTCCATAGCTTGATCAGGCTTTAGCCAAGATCATATTGACAAACGTATGACTGGTCGTCTATGGTTCTTCTTGGACAAATTAATTGATAATCAATTGCATTAAGTTGGGCTCTGCATAGACAGTATTAGGAATTATTGCAGGCTAGCTTTTCTATCCCTATTAAGGACCATCAAGATCCACACACCATGATGAAACTCAAACGACGGACGCTTTTTGCTGGATTGACCGGAGCCGCTATGGCGATCGCAATTGGCTGTGCCAGTCAGTCTACCGATACGGCAACGGATACAACCACTGACGCTGCTCCCGACACCGCCAGTGCCCCTGCTAGTGATAGTGGGGTTGTTAACCTATACTCATCCCGGCACTACGACACCGATAACACGTTGTACACCGGATTCACAGAAGAGACGGGCATTCAGGTGAACCTGATTGAAGGGGAAGCGGATGAACTGTTGGAGCGCATCAAGAGCGAAGGAGCCAACAGTCCGGCTGATGTCTTTATCACGGTGGATGCAGGACGGCTCTGGCTCGCTGAACAGGACGGATTGCTGCAGCCGGTGAACTCCGATGTTTTGACAGCCGCCATCCCTGAGAACCTGCGCCATCCTGATGGTCTTTGGTTTGGTCTAACGACTAGAGCTCGGGTCATTATCTACAACAAAGATACGGTTAACCCGTCTGAGCTTTCCACCTACGAAGACTTAGCTGAGCCTCAATGGCAGGGGCGCGTCTGCATTCGTAGTTCTGGCAATGTCTACAACCTTTCCCTCGTCGGCTCGATGGTGGAAACCATGGGCGAAGAGGCCACCCAAGACTGGGTAGAAGGGTTGGTGGGCAATCTGGCCCGGGATCCGGAAGGGGGTGATACGGATCAAATTAAGGCGGTGGCATCGGGACAATGTGATGTGGCGATCGCCAACCACTACTACTGGGCAAGGCTAGCTAAGTCTGAAGATGCGGCCGATCAAGCTGTAGCAGAGCAAGTAGGTATCTTTTTCCCTAACCAAGATGATCGCGGTACCCACGTGAACATCAGCGGTGCTGGTGTTGTGGCGACGGCTCCCAATCGCGACAATGCGATCGCGTTTATTGAATATCTAGCTGGCCCCGAGGCGCAGGAAATCTTTGCGGCGGGTAATAATGAATACCCGGTGCTAGAAGGGGTCAATGTTGATCCGATTGTGGCGGAACTCGGTAACTTCAAGATTGATGTGGTGAATGTAGCCTCCTACGGCCGCAATAATCCCAAGGTTGTCGAGATTGTTGACCGGGCTGGTTGGAAATAATCCTGGTCGCCTGAAGCTACACGCCTGTAATTGTTCGTGGCAAACTCATGGGGGATACATCAAACGTCTAGAGATGTATCCCCTTTTTTTGGGCTGGTTCTAGATCTGTTGTTGGGTTACCTAGGTTTAATCGATACTGACACCCTTAAACGTATTGGGGCGTTTGCGGCTGGCGACAGGAGCTTGGTCGGCGGCACGCGATCGCAGTCGATGGGCTTGAAAATGTTTTTGCCATTCGGCGGGCGCATCGAGGGTTTCGCCGCCATGCTGGGTCAGCCGTTGCCGCACTTGGCACAGCACGGGGGTATTCACACAGGCTCCAGAAATAATCACCTGCCCCTTGGTGAGGGCCGGCAGTTCTTTCAACAAGTCACGGCCGGCTGATTCCACGCCATACTTCAAGCTTTCCTGATCCACCGGGTTGACGATGCGCATCAGAAATTGGCTCATGCATTGAGACAAAACATCCGCATCGATCTTGCCGGGACGCTGGGTGATCAACCCTACGCCTAGACCGAATTTACGTCCCTCACTCAAAATCGTGCGCAGAATCGTCTTACAGCGAGAGGGCTCGTGGGCAGGGGCAAAGCGGTGGGCCTCTTCCAGCAAAATGAAGACTGGATAGGGTAGGTAGTTTTCGTCATCCGGCAGGATATATTCCTTTTGCGTATTCATACGGGCTTGGTTGGACTGGCGCAACACTGCTGCGCAAATCACCTGCTGGGCCTCTTGAGACACCTCGTTCATCTGCAAGACGGTCACCTGCCCCGGTTCAAATAAATCCTTGGGGGCCAGGTGTTCCATGGGATGGAAGTAGGGCATGTCGGCTAAGCGATCGAGCTTCCAGGTAATGGCGGGGGCGGAGGAGCCTAGCTTTTCGTTGCCCTCGTCATCCACGCTGGTGTCCGCCTCTTTCACCATTTCAATCAAATCACCAATGCCCCAGCGGTATTGCCCTTGCCGGTGGCGTTTAATCAGGGCAAAGGCTTTGTTGAGGATGGCCTGTTGGCGATCGCTCATTTCCGGCAGCAGGGTGAGGAAATCGTAGTAGTCCAACGACGAAATGCGGATGCGCACATCATCCGGCGTCAGTACTTTGACTTTGGGAGCATAGCCATCCTCGGCGGTGAAGGCTGGATGGCCCCGCAGTTCTGACAAAGTGCCATATTCCCCGTGGGGGTCAAAAATCAACACGGCGGCGCGGTTATGGGGAGCCAGCAGTTCTTCGACTAGGACGCCAGCGGTGTAGGACTTGCCCGACCCCGTACCCGCCAGAATTGCCATGTGGGTGCTCACCAGCTCTTTAACATCGAGGGCGATGGGAACTGCCCCTTGGTCGCGCAGGAGGAGGGAGCCAATGTGGGCGGAGCCGATCGCTTGGGGCTGACGCTTGTTCAGCACTTCCCGCAGATAGTCATCATGGGCCAGGTACACCTTTTCCCCTGGATCTGGTGTGCGGCGGGGATTCATGAACCCCAATCGCGGGTCAAAATAGCCCACCACATCGACGGTGACTTGGTAGATTTCTGGATTGGGATGGGCAAAGCCGACCAGGGCCGCAATGGTTTCCGGGCTAATTTCCGTATCGGCGAAGATGCGATCGGGTAAGTGATCAATCAGCGATCGCGCCGAAATCTTGCCCAAAATGTTCAGCGATCGCACCGTCCCATCCAATCCCGGCAGTTGAACGGTGTAATAGACAAATTCGCCAATTTTGACATGGCGATTATTGCTGGTGATGAACACATACTGATTACCGTCGTCACCGGGGCCTTTCACCGTACCAATGGCTGGAGACTGCGATCGAGAACTTACCATAGACTTATATTGATGCTCTTCGTCAGGGACTTCTATCGATAGCGACCTAGAATCGTCGGTTAGATGGGGGGCAGCAGGAACTTCTAGACGAGATCTATGCGTCAGAGGAGTAGGCAGATCTCAGTCTGTAGGCGATCGCGCCCTGCCTAAGCCGCTCGGTGTTGATGCTCAACAAACAGGTTTACGACCTAAATTCCTTTTCATCCTATCCGCATTCCTCCCCAAGTCGCTGGAAAATTGGTTTATATTGGGGCAGACATTTTAGACCGTTGGTCATCTAACGGTTAAATCGACCGCCAACGCCTTGGACTAAACTTGGTCTCAGGCGACAAGCGATCGTCCGGCTGCTTTGAGCCCGGTGTTCACCTGATTCAATGCTCCATAGAGTTTGGTTTCTAGTCTGTGTTGTGAATAAATCGTCTCCTCTGAATTTCTGAATTGCTATGAACCTAAAACTGAATGCGATCGCACCCCAGCGCCTTTTGGCTCCTATCCTCACCCTGGGACGGCATCTTAGCCTGATTTCTCTTCTAGTTGGTGTGGGCACCCTAGGCAACTTTGCCCTCATGGCCTTGCCTGCGCTAGCGGCGTTGGAAATGCGCGTGGCCATCGAGCAAGATGTTAGCCAAGTGACTATCGGTAGTTCCACCAACGCTGTGCTCCGCGATGGTTCGGGACAAGTCCTAGCAGAAATTCCTGCCATGGGAGCTCTGGTCGCAACGTCGAACGGCGGGCGCGTGACGGTCAACCGCTGGACGGCGGGGCAAATTTGGGTGGAGCCAGAGGGCGATGGCTTTGTCTATATTGGCAATAAGTGGTATCGCGGTCGCACCTTAGTTCTCCCAACCAGTGGCGGCATCACGGCGGTGAACTACGTCGATCTAGAGGAATATCTTTACAGCGTCGTGGGTGCCGAAATGCCCACCAGTTGGCCCCTAGAAGCCCTGAAGGCCCAAGCCGTATCGGCTCGTAGCTACGCTCTCTATCAACGACAAACCAGCGGCAACGCGGTCTTTGATGTGGGAGATACCACCTCCTGGCAGGTTTATAGCGGTCTAGAGAAAGAAGCCAGCAGCACGCAGCAAGCCGTTCGAGAAACCGCTGGTCAGGTTTTGGTGCATGAGGGACGCATCATCGAAGCGGTGTTCCATTCTGCATCGGGCGGGTATACCGAGAATGTCGAAGATGTTTGGACAAGCTATCGCCCCTACCTGCGGGCGGTGCAAGATTTCGACCAAAATGCTCCGGTCTATCAATGGACAGAAACCTTTAGCGCTGATCAACTCAGGGCAAGGATTACAGGCGTCGGCAATATTCTTTCGCTGCAGCCCGAGCGCAGCACCAACCAAGGTCGCATTATCACCATGCGCGTGGTAGGCGATGCCGGAACGCGCACCCTCAGCGGCAATGAACTACGCCAAGCGCTGAACCTGCGCAGTACCTTGTTTGAGGTGACTCCGACGCTGCCCAATGTAGCCAGTACGGGCAATACGGTACCGGTGCCCACGTCATTCCGAGTGCAGGGACGGGGCTTTGGGCATGGGCTAGGTCTCAGCCAATGGGGCGCTAGAGAAATGGCCAGCCAAGGGCAAAACTATCAGCAAATTGTTTCTCACTACTATACAGGAGCTAATCTGGCTGTCATTCAGGTAGAGTAAGATAAGTAGGGGCGATCGCTTTTCGATTATCTAGGGGAGCGATCGCCCTGAGCACGTCACGAGCTAGGTATTGAGGTTAATCGCTAAGTTCCTCTTTTTGCAAGGCTAGACAGTTGAGGCTAGTACCGCAAGATAGAAGAACGAAGACAGAAAAACGAAAAGGAATTCCAGGACACACAAGGTTTTCCGCCTTAGCACATAGGCGAGTTACTTCTGCCTCAGAGTACTAGCTTTGTTTAAGTCCCGTTAAAGTCAGGGCAAGCTATGACGCAAAACCATGCCGGCAACGCCAAAAAATATACTAAGCTTGGTATCTACTACAATATCTTATTGTTGGTTTTTCTGATTTCTTCTGGCTTATTATTAACACTGAGAGCGATATCTAACTCAATTCTGACGAGTTCTGATATCGGTAGAGTTGTATTGATAATAGCATTACTGGTTGCCTTAATAGGTATTCTTTTGGAAAAAGCTTGGGCAAAACGATTTATCCTTGGCCTCTATGGCTGTGTTTTCGTGAGCGCATGGAGTGGCTTTGGCAAGCTTAGCTATCGCTCGATGATTGAGGCAATTACCTTGATGGCTATGCCTACCATCATTCAGGTGACGGAAATTTCAATAGTTTTGCTTTTGGGAGTTATATTCATCCTGAAAAAACCAGGTAAAAATATTGCATCCTAATAGTTTGGCGGATCGATCAGTCTAGGCAACGAGTCTAACGAGTCTATTGAAGCATCTTGATGCCTAGGGTTCAATCGTCTACGCTAGTCATAACATAGGTCGTCTCTTACAAGGATATAGTGATTAAAAACGTTAAGACTAGTCTCAAAGTAGTGCTAGGGATAGCGCTAGTAGGTGCGGGGCTGAACCACTTCCTTTCAACCGATTTCTACCTGAAGATGATGCCACCCTATTTACCTTGGCATCTGGAGCTAGTCTACCTTAGTGGTGTGGCTGAACTACTCTTAGGCATCCTTCTACTTGTGCGTCGCACCTCAGCGATCGCTGCCTGGGGAATTATAGCGTTGCTGATCGCTGTCTTCCCTGCCAATCTCCAGATGGCGTTGGAGCCTGGTCAATTTCCTAATATTCCCGAGATCGCACTCTGGCTAAGGCTGCCACTCCAAGCGGTGCTTATTGCCTGGGCCTATTGGTATACGCGATCGCCCTCCTCTCGCCCCATCCATCACCGCTAGTTAGAGATATAAATTTCGCTGAATAAGAAGGAATCGCTTCAATCGTAGTTTGTCCAATCCCTACACCTTTCATTCAGCTTCAGGTAAATTTAGCTTCCAACCTGATGGGGGCTGGGATCATTGCAGAAATACCAGCCTGACGATCCACTCCCAAGGGTTGCGGCTGGGTCTTAGGCTTCTTAGATTTATACCGAACCGATGTC
>RECH01000234.1 GCA_007694125.1 Leptolyngbya sp. DLM2.Bin15 | reverse complement strand
TAGGGCTGACGACTCAATATGCTGGGACATCCTGGGCTTCCTGTACGATACCCTTGGATCTTCTCACTTCGAGTATGCGTTTGCCCTACAACTTGCTCTGGATCGCGCATGGATTGGGAGCGATCGCCCTATCTCTCGCCGCCTAGACCTTGGTGGGCGTGGTGGGTCTACTTAAAGCAGAACCTCACAATCACCATGACAGGTTCTTGTGAGGTTCTAGTTCCACGATCAGCGCCAGCGAAGACCGGCATCTGAGGTGTTGACCATCAAGAGCGTTGGACCTTGTCCCGCTGGCTGATGATCACCAGAGCGATGGTGGCCGGAATCACGATGATGATGGCACCCGCTAGCAAGCTGTACAAAAAGTTGGCTAAAGATGGGGTCATGGGTTTAAGTCTTGTTTTCTGAATTGTGTCTTCAATTATCTTATCGATCGCCCCTTTTTTTGAGAAGGGTATCGCAAATCTATCGAGAATTGGTCTGCTGATGTGGGGCTGGTCTAGACAGACACGCTACCCTCAGCCCTGTGACCTTTCTTATTATGGCGCATTTTATGGCGCATTCAGGGCGATCGCTCCTAGGAGATTCCTGGAGCCGCCTGCCATTCCTGTCCCCGTCTCGCGCTAAAATACACGCAATAAATTGTTACAGTTCTAGGCGATCGCCCTCAGCATCCTTGATGTCGAGGGGATCTAGGCTGCCGTAGACCAACGTCTCGGGACAGGATCAGCGATCGCCGTTTATGCCATGGAGTAGCACTATGATTTCAGCAACCGTGACCAGTTGGGGACTGGGTATTCTCCTGGGCGGCATGATCCTCCTCTTCGTGCTTCGGATCATTCTCACCTGGTATCCCCAAGCGGATCTCAACAGCCTGCCCTTGAACATCGTGGCTTGGCCCACCGAACCCTTCTTACGTCCCACTCGCAAACTGATCCCGCCCTTGGGTGGCGTGGATGTTAGCCCAATTATTTGGGTGGGCATTGCCAGTCTGCTGCGAGAGATTTTGCTGGGGCAGCAAGGCCTGATCACCATCTGGTCAAATCACTTGATCTAGACCACATCGCTAGGTTAGACCGGGCATCTGGGCAGCGATCGCCCTATAGGGTTTGCATAAACTGTTCGACAAAGTTGGTGTAGACCTCACCCTGAATGAACTGGGGAGACTCCATAATTTTCTGATGAAAGCTAATGGTGGTGGGCAATCCTGTAATGGCACATTCCCGCAGGGCCCGCCGCATTCGCTGGATGGCTGCGGGGCGATCGGGAGCCCAAACAATTAGCTTGCCAATCAGAGAGTCGTAGTAGGGCGGAATTTCGTAGTCGGTATACACATGGGAGTCCATGCGCACGCCCGGGCCGCCCGGTGGTAGATAGCCGCTAATCCGGCCAGGGCTAGGGCGGAAGTTATGCTCGGGATCCTCAGCATTGATGCGGCATTCGATGGTATGCCCATTCAACTGCACCTGCTTTTGGTTGTACCCCAGGCGTTCACCCTGGGCAATGCGGATTTGTTCGGCAATCAAATCAAGACCGGTGACCATTTCTGTAACCGGATGCTCAACTTGAATACGGGTGTTCATTTCCATGAAGTAGAACTTGCCCGACTGATCTAGCAAAAATTCCACCGTCCCAGCGCCCACATAGCCAATGGACTTGGCCACCTTCACCGCCGCGTTCCCCATTTTCTCGCGAAGGGCAGGCGTCAGAGCTGGACTAGGGGATTCTTCCAGCAGCTTTTGATGGCGGCGCTGAATGGAGCAGTCCCGTTCACCCAGATGCACCACATTGCCGTAGCTGTCTGCTAGGATTTGAAACTCAATGTGGCGGGGGCGTTCAATAAATTTTTCTAGGTACACCCCTGGATTGCCAAAGGCGGCTTCTGCTTCACCCTGGGCAGCTAGGAAGGATTTGACCAACTCATCTTGGCTGCGCACCAAGCGCATACCGCGGCCGCCACCGCCAGCCGTCGCCTTCACCATCAGTGGATAGCCCATCTCTTGAGCGATCGCTTCGGCGCTTTTCTCATCCGCCACCAACCCATCACTACCCGGCACCGTCGGCACGCCAATGCGCTTCATGGTTTCCCGAGCTGTAGACTTGTCGCCCATGGCCAGCATGGAATCAGGGCTAGGGCCAATGAAGGCGATTTGGTGATCGGCACAAATTTCGGCAAACCGGGCATTTTCAGCCAAGAAGCCATAGCCAGGATGGATGGCTGCCGCATTGCGGGTCAGCGCTGCCGCAATGATGTTGGGAATATTGAGGTAGCTTTTACTGCTGGGTGCATCGCCAATACAAACCGCCTCATCCGCCAACTGCACGTGCAGCGCATGGCGATCGATGGTGGAATGGACGGCAACGGTGGCGATGCCCATTTCTTCACAGGTGCGGAGAATGCGAAGGGCAATTTCTCCCCGGTTGGCAATTAATATCTTGGAAAACCGCATCGTCTCGCTTCGCAAACGTCTATGCTCCTTCGTGAATCGGCCATCTGAGTCATCCTGAACAGACGCTTACTCAGAGACCCATGAGGCAGTTGCTCAGGAAACAGGACGATATCCCAGTGAACAGTAGTTCATCCTATCATGCAGGTGTCGCGACTCTGAGGAAACATGCCAACGTTGCTCCGCTGGCGTTGAGCATGGCCCAAGAGTGCGCCTTCCTATGGCTCCTTGTTCCCAAGTTTTGCCACCCAAGATCCACATTAGAAAAGGACGGGCACTCACTGGTGAGCGCCCGTTTACCTGAGGATTTTAGGGGATCAAGACAGAGACTACTCAGCCGTGGCCAGCTCGTTTTCGCCGCGAGGACGACGACGGGTGAGAGTGTTGAACAACATTTGCCCGATCGCTTTCACCAAGTTGCCTTCCAGTTCCATAAACATTTTCATGTTCATGCCGAAGGCGGCGTTGGCTTCATCTACGATTTGGTCGGCCATGTCATCCGTAATGGGCAGAGAGTCGAGGGATTGGCGATAGCCGACCTTGAATTCCTTCTCGTCAGGAATATCAGCAAATTCGTAGAACGCCGTGCCTTCCCCATTGCTCAGGTTCATGCCGCGCTGGGCGATGCCCTTGAGGATTTGCCCACCGGATAGATCCCCAAGATAGCGGGTGTAGGATTGAGCAATGAGCAGTTCGGGCTGGGTGGCAGACACTTCGCGGATGCGCTGCACATAGGCTTGGGCGGCGGGGGATGGGGCAACCTGCTCCCGCCAGTTGCTGCCATAGTAGTAGTGCAAATCTTGCTCTAGGCTAGCTTTCCGTTCAAGTTCGGGAAAGTAAATTTTGGAGAGAATAGGGTGCTCTTTGTGCTTTTCTAGCTCTTCTTCGATGGCAGAGTACACAAAGTACAGATTGGCCACGAGTTTTCGATAGGAATTTTTCTCAACGACTCCTTTCAAAAAACATTTCACGAATCCCACGTTTTCTGCCATCGTGTGGGACTTCTTGGTTCCTTCTTTTAACTTGGTGGCTAGATTACTGGTCATGCTCAATATCCTAATGAACGTCTCAATGCTGGGCTTTTATACGTCAGTCACCAAAATGCAACCCCTATCACTGCCTGCTGGGGTCAGCTACTGCGTGCATGCAAAAAAAAGCTGCCTAGATTGTTACGATAGTCCGATTGCTATGAGGACTATCATTAAAAAATTTTACGCAAGACCGGTGCCATCCTCACGGTTTTTCATGAGTTGTAACAAACCTAGGAGAGCGATCGCTCCCCTAGGCATGACGTTATCTATCGTGGCAAGGCGATCCGCCCATGGGGCTGACGCTCCTAGATCTCAGGCGCGGGTCACTTCCAGCAGCCGCGAGAAGTAAAACCGGGTCTTGGTCATGGCATTACGCTTCACCGTCCAGCCATTGCGCTCAAGGGCTGCCACCACATCAGCCTCACGGTGCAGGTAGGCGCGGGTGGCTTTGCTGGGGCCGGGGAAAAAGTCACCCACTTTCTTCAGCAAACTGTAGGCCGTTGTCTTAGGCGCGAAGCTGAGAATGAGGCGAGATTCTGCCAGGCTGCTGAGATGGGTAATCATATCCGCCGATTTGTCATCGGGGTAGTGGATCAAGACATCTAGGCAAATTACCGTGTGATATTTGCCCGATAGGGTTTCTAGATCTTGGGCCATGAAGCTGGGGTTATCGCGCTGCTTGAGGGTGGCGATCGCCCTGGTCTGAGCCTCCCCGACCATCTTGTTCGAGATATCGCTGGCATAGACCCGCGCACCGCGTTCGGCTAGGGGAATGCTGAGGCTGCCAACGCCACAGCCCGCATCACAGATGGATAGACCGGGAAGATTTTGGTCAGCATCGAGCCAGGTGAGCACCGTATCGATAGTTTTTTGATGACCCGTGCGAATATCGAGCTGAACGGTATTGACCTGGCCATTGCCATAAATGCGTCGCCAGCGATCAAATCCGGTTTCGTTAAAGTATTCCCGAACAATGGTTTTGTCGTCGTTCTTCGGATTGGTAGCTAGGCTCATAGAAGTTTAGGATGCCGTACGTCTTGGGCAGAAATGTCAACAATGATCAGGGCGATCGCTCTCGAAGCTGCTTGGATGTCCGGCGGCGATCGCTCTTCTATAGTTTAAGGACTATGCTGATCGTAATAGGTATCGGCGGCGTTACAAACCTGGTCTATCAACCCAGATTAGACGTTGGTATCCAGTAAGGTAGGCCGTTCAATGCAGTCTGCTACCTCCTCGGTGGGCACGGGTGGGCTGCAAATGTAGCCTTGGATCGCGTAGCAGCCGTGTTTTTTGAGGAATGAAAGCTGGTTACGGGTTTCCACGCCTTCGGCAATCACCTTCAGATTTAAGCTTTGGGCCATGGCGATAATGGCTGTGGTGATGGCAGCATCCTGCTTATCCTCAATAATCCGGCAGACAAAGGACTGGTCAATTTTCAGCAGCGTGATCGGCAGCCGCTTCAGGTTGCTTAGGGAAGAATAGCCCGTACCAAAGTCATCCACCGCAATTCCTACGCCCATATCGCGCAACTGGGTGAGGGTTTGCACCGCATCCTCAATATTTTCCATCAGGCTGGTTTCGGTCAGTTCTAGCATCAGGCAGGTGGGATCAAGCTGGGTTTCTTCCAGCACCTGGGTAATGTGATGCACTAAGTTGGTGTGCTTAAATTGGCGGGCGGATAGATTGATGGCAATTTTTAAGGTCGCTAAGGATCGATCTTGCCAGACCTTTAATTGAGAGACGGCCGTGGACAGCACCCATTCGCCAATCGGGGTCATCAAGCCCATGTCTTCGGCCACCGCCATAAAATCTGCGGGCAGTAATAGCCCGCGGGTGGGATGATTCCAGCGCAATAGGGCTTCTAAACCAATCAATCGCCCTGTGATTAAATTCACTTGGGGTTGATAATACAGCTCAAATTCTAGTTCAGCGATCGCTCGATGGAGGTCTAGCTCTAACTGGCGGCGGTCTTGATCCATCTGGGTCATCATTGGATCATAGATTTGATAGCCCTTGCTGCCCTGCTGTTGCCCCCAATGCTCGGCGGCTTCTGCCCGAGGCAAGAGGGCATCCGGTGTCTCGCCATGATCGGGATAGAGGGCGGCACCGAGATTGACCCGAATGTTGAGGGTATGATCGCCTAGTTCATAGGGCTGTTGAAGCTGGTCGATCAAGGTCTGAGCCAACACGCCCACGTCTTCCGGCACTAGGATATCTGCCCAGACTACACAAAACTCATTGCCTCCGAGGCGGGCAACAATGCGATCGCTGCCTGCTAGTTCCGTTAAGCGATCGCCCACCGCCTTCAACAGCATATCCCCCACCGACTGACCATAGAGGCTGTTGACATCGCGAAACCGACGAATGTTAATGCAAAACACCGCCACGAGGGTGGAACTACGCTGCTGTTTTAGGGGGCGCAGCAACTCATTGAGACGATGGCGCAGCAAAATCCGGTTGGGTAAATTGGTCAGCGGGTCGCTATAGGCCACCTGACTCAAGTTAGCCACCGTTCGCTTCATTTCATTCACGTAGGGATCGGTGACGCTCGCCTTTTTCGACAGACGGGCCGTGATCGCCTGCAGCAACTCCGCGCTGGTAAACGGCTTCGTTAAGTAATCATCTGCGCCTAGAATCATGCCCTGGCGCATATCAGAGCGATCGGCCTTAGCGCTTAGAAAAATAAAAGGAATGATAGCAGTTTCAGCATCTTCCGATAGCTCTCGAAACACCCCATAGCCATCGAGAATCGGCATCATAATGTCACAAATAATTAAATCGGGTAGATAGCTCCTAGCCGCTTCTACGCCAGCCTGGCCATCACCTGCTTCAATAACCTGGAAATTTCCATAATGTAGAATTCGCGCAATATTTGAGCGAATCGCTTGTTCATCTTCGATGACTAAAATTGTTTTCATCACATCCCTCGATCATGGGCATAACGGGTTTAGCGCGTCTAGTGAGCTGCAACCCTGGCAAGCCTAAGTGATAGCAAGCCATAGGTGAGAGCAAGCCATGGGTGACTTGACTCGGCAAGGTCATTCGGCTTCACAGCTTTATCAACACATGTATGAACGAACCACCCATCCAACAGGACGTTTCGTTCAAGGTTCTGAAGCACGGCAGCGTCTGGGGGAGATGAGTACCTAGGGGCGATCGGTACCAAGTAACGATATAAATCTATGCATATCTTCACAGTAGTCCAGATTGTCCCGGAACATCTATGCGTCAACTGCATGATGGCTATTGGTCTGGTTGCCCTCATCGCTTGATAGGTGAGCTTGCAGGCCTAGTTCAATCCTAATCCGCAAGGCATAGGTCTGACAGAACAGCGCCGTGGGTAAGCTCCTCGGAGGAGGAGCCCTATGCAACCGACCGTGAGTTTTGAGCGTGACGGTGTTTTTGGCTTCTTGGAAACTGCTAGGTTTGCTCACTGGACGCATGATGATCGGCAGATATCCCGTGAATCGGTTGTACTGCAAACACACCATATCAATCGCTGGATAGCATCCTGCCTGAATATGAATTAATGTAACTTTTTGCGAACAAACGATACGAGCTGAGTGACCTGTTTCTTGAGGGTATTTACCTCATTTTGGAGCTGAGCATTATGGGTTTGTAGGGTTTTGATATCCGCCCGGAGGGTTTCCAGTAAATGGTTGGCATCGGGTTGGCTATGGCTGGGCTGGGCCTCAACCGTTGGGGCTATGGGGGACGTCTGTCCGGTTGCCGTCGCTGCTACTGCCATGGGTTTGACCTGACGGCGTTCTTTTGCTTTGACCATGGCTGCCTTGATGGCTTTCATGAGCACCGGCGCATCAAAGGGCTTGCTCAAAAACTCGAAATAGTCAAACAGTTCTGGTACGGCGGCGACGACGTCTTCCTTCCGCCCCGACATCATCACGACAGGGATGCGGCAAAGGATGGGGTCTTTTTGCATGCGCTGCACGACTTCCCAACCATTCATATTGGGCATAAAGAAGTCGATGACCACTAAGTTAGGCTGTTCCTGCTTAATGATATCGATGCCTTCTGCCCCATCTTTGGCTTCAAAGACCTCAAAGTTGCCCTGAGGCAGCATGTCTCGAACTTGCATCCGGATGATGCGGCTATCGTCAACAATTACAATTTTTTGCCTGGCCATAGCAACTGATAGTCAATGGTGAGGACGGAATAAAACAATAACCAACTTGCAGTAGTCAAGATTGAGCAACCCGACGTTGCCAACAGGGTTTGATCTGAAGGAGGCAAGTCTACCTCTCTGCGTCAAGGTTGTGTGATGGTTTCAACTGCAATGATTGAATGTCTTCTCCCATCAGTGGTACAGGAGGTATGTAGATGTCTACTTGAGCTATGGTGTTGCTCAAGGGCAGTTGCTGCAAACATAACGCAGGGGTGCTGTAGTCTGGCTTAGACCAAGGTCTACGCGCTGACTCTACAGTTTTACCCTACTTATTTCACCCTAAACCGGATGGCATCCGGAGAACAGCTCGCTCTTTAGTCTTCCCCAATGGTTAGCATTTATATTCATCTTGGCTCAATTGTTTGGCCATGGTAGGGCGATCGCTCTCCATCACGTCACCTCAGCCAAGCCCGCTCAGCCAAGTCACCTTAGCCAAGTCACCTTAGCCAATTGTGTTGACCGTCCGAGTATTGGCATACTTATAGAAATAGACTTGTTTGTATAGCCCGAACCCTTGGTTCCCTTCCTGCGCCCCTTAGGGCTGTTTTGGGGAGGGGCGATCGCCTATGGTTCTGCATCTGACCGTTTCTAGACCTAGTTGTAGACCGACGTTGACTATGACCCCTGCTTTTCTCGATCGTCTTCATCACCCCAGTCGTCCCGTGATTGTGTTTGACGGAGCCATGGGGACGTCTTTACAGGCACAAAACCTGACGGCCGCTGACTTTGGTGGGCCAGAGTATGAAGGCTGCAACGAATATTTGGTCATCACGGCTCCGGAGGCTGTACGCAAAGTTCATGCAGACTTTTTGGCAGCCGGGGCTGATGTGATTGAGACCGATACCTTTGGCGGTACGTCGATTGTCCTGGCCGAATATGACTTGGGCGATCGCGCCTATGAGCTTAACAAAACGGCAGCGGAATTGGCCAAGTCGGTGACGGCAACGTTTTCCACCCCCGATAAGCCGCGCTTTGTGGCTGGATCCATTGGCCCAGGCACCAAACTACCCACCCTAGGGCATATTGACTACGACACCCTCAAAGATGCCTTTGTGGAACAGGTGGAGGGTTTGTTGGATGGTGGGGTAGATCTGTTCATTGTGGAAACCTGTCAGGATGTGCTGCAAATTAAGGCAGCTCTGAATGCCATCGAGCAGGTGTTTCAAGCTAAGGGCGATCGCCGACCCGTGATGGTATCGGTGACCATGGAAGTGACGGGCACCATGCTGGTGGGATCAGACATCAGCGCCGTGTTGACCATTTTGGAACCCTATCCCATCGACATTTTGGGGCTCAACTGCGCCACCGGCCCCGATCGCATGATGGAGCATATCAAATACCTCTGCGAACAATCGCCTTTTGTGGTGTCCTGCATTCCCAACGCGGGTCTACCGGAAAATGTTGGCGGCCACGCCCACTACAAGCTGACGCCGCTGGAATTGCGCATGGCCCTGACCCGCTTTGTGGAAGATTGGGGGGTGCAGGTGGTGGGCGGCTGCTGCGGCACCCGGCCCGATCACATTGCCCAGTTGTCGGAACTGGCGACCCAGCTCGCGCCCAAACCCCGCGACGTGCGGCAGGCGATCGTGCCTCGGCTACCGCTGCACTACACCCCCGCCGCCGCGTCCATCTACTCGGCCCAGCCCTACGACCAAGACAACTCCTTCTTGATCATTGGCGAACGCCTCAACGCCAGCGGCTCGAAAAAATGCCGCACTTTGCTGAATGAGGAAGACTGGGATGGTCTCGTGGCCTTGGCCAAATCCCAGGTCAAGGAAGGAGCCCATGTTCTAGACGTGAACGTGGATTATGTGGGTCGGGATGGCGTCAAGGACATGCATAACCTGGTGTCGCGCCTGGTGACCAATGCTACGCTGCCCCTGATGCTCGATTCCACAGAATGGCAAAAGATGGAAGCGGGGCTGAAGGTGGCCGGCGGCAAATGCCTGCTCAACTCCACCAACTATGAGGATGGGGAAGAGCGCTTTCTAAAAGTGCTAGAGCTAGCCAAGCAATACGGTGCGGGCGTGGTGATCGGCACCATCGATGAAGAGGGCATGGCGCGCACGGCCGAACGCAAGTTTGCCATTGCTCAGCGGGCCTACCGTGATGTCCTAGAATTTGGCATTCCCGCCCATGAAATTTTCTACGATCCCCTAGCGCTACCGATTTCCACCGGGATCGAAGAGGATCGGGCCAATGGTAGAGCGACATTGGAAGCGATCGCCCAAATTCGCCAAACCCTGCCCGGTGTCCACATTGTGCTGGGCATCTCCAACATTTCCTTTGGGCTAAATCCTGCGGCCCGAGTCGCGCTCAACTCCATGTTCCTGCACCTAGCGATGGAGGTGGGGCTAGACGCTGCCATTGTCAGCGCCTCCAAGATTCTGCCCTTGGCCAAGATTGATCCCCACCATCAAACCGTCTGCCGCCAGTTGATCTTTGATGAACGGCAGTTTGAGGGCGATGTCTGCACCTACGATCCCCTCACGGAACTCACCCAGTTGTTTGAAGGAGCGACCACCAAACGCGATCGCTCCCAAGACAAAACCCTGCCCATTGAGGAACAGCTCAAGCAGCACATCATTGATGGCGAACGCATTGGTCTTGAAGACGCCCTTGCCCAGGCTCTAAACCACTATGCTCCTTTGGAGATCATTAACACCTTCCTGCTCGATGGCATGAAAGTGGTGGGAGACCTCTTCGGCTCTGGGCAGATGCAGCTTCCCTTTGTGCTGCAATCGGCTGAAACCATGAAGGCGGCTGTGGCCTACCTAGAGCCATTTATGGACAAAGAAGCCTCTGACCAAAATACTGGCAAGGGCACCGTAATCATTGCCACCGTCAAGGGCGATGTGCACGACATTGGCAAAAATCTTGTGGATATCATCCTGTCCAACAACGGTTATCGGGTGATTAACCTGGGCATCAAACAGCCGGTTGACAGCATTATTGACGCCTACGAAACCCATCACGCCGACTGCATCGCCATGAGCGGCCTGTTGGTGAAATCGACGGCGTTTATGAAGGAGAACCTAGAAACCTTCAAGGAACGCGGCATCACGGTGCCGGTGATCCTGGGCGGTGCGGCTCTGACGCCGAAGTTCGTCTATGAAGATTGCCAAAATGCCTATAACGGTCGGGTGATCTATGGCAAGGATGCCTTTGCCGATCTACATTTCATGGATAAGCTCATGCCGGCCAAGGGGCAGGGGGAGTGGGATGATCTCAAAGGGTTCTTGAATGAGCAGCCTGATCGGTCTTTGGATGGCGTTGTGCAGGAAGAGGCGACGGTTGAGGAAAGCAACGACGTTGACGCTCAGCCTGTGGACGAACCGGTGAATACCCAGCGATCAGAGGCGATCGCCCTGGATATTCCTCGCCCCACTCCGCCTTTCTGGGGCACCCAGGTGCTAAATCCCGATGATATTTCCATGGACGAGGTGCTGTGGTATCTCGACCTGCAGGCCTTGGTGGCAGGACAGTGGCAGTTCCGGAAACCCAAGGGCCAGTCTCGGGAAGACTACGACGCCTTCCTCGCCGACAAGGTTTATCCCATCCTCGACCACTGGAAGCAAACGATTCTCGACGAAGACCTGCTGCAACCCCAGGTGGTCTACGGCTATTTCCCCTGCCAGGCCGACGGCAATGCCCTGCATCTCTACAATCCCGATCATCCCGCCGGGACAACCGACCAGCCCCTGGCCACCTTCCAGTTTCCTCGGCAGCGATCGCTGCGGCGGTTGTGCATTGCCGATTTCTTTGCACCGGTAGGCTCAGACCAGATCGACGTGTTTCCTATGCAGGCGGTGACCGTGGGGGAACGGGCAACCACCTATGCCAAGCAGTTGTTTGACAGCAACCAATATACCGACTACCTCTACTTCCATGGGCTAGCGGTACAGGTCGCCGAGGCCCTGGCCGAATGGACTCATGCTCGCATTCGTCGGGAGTTGGGGATTGGCGCAGCGGATCCCACCACAATTCGTGATGTGCTTGCCCAGCGCTATCAAGGCTCGCGCTACAGCTTCGGCTATCCCGCCTGCCCCAATATGCAGGATCAGTATGTGTTGCTGGAACTGTTGGACACCCAACGCATTCAGTTACATATGGACGAGAGTGAACAACTCTATCCAGAGCAGTCCACCACAGCGATTATTGCCTACCATCCTCAAGCCAAGTACTTTAGCGCTTAGGTTTCGCGCCTGAGGGGGATGCTAGGGGGTCGTCTATGTGCTGGTATGGGCAGGAGAACAGTCTGGATTTTGCACAGCGATCGCGCCCCAATGGTTAGCCAGGGTGCCAGACAGCGGTGGACAACGCGTTAGAATGGAATGCTTTGAGGCGATCGCTTGAGCCATGAGCACGGGAAGCGATCGCCTCTGCACTAGAGCGATCGCTCATATCCCATTGCAAAGCATGAAGACATCCTCTAGTGGGACGACGACCGCAGGACAAGCCTCTATGATAATCATGGAGTCCATGCGCAATGGGTTCAGCTTCGACTAACCCCGATGCTTGACCCTGACGAATAACATGTAGGAGTGTTGTGACATGCTTGGGTTTTGGACAAAATTCGCCCGCCGCGATCGCCTGATGTATCCCCTAGTCGGCACATACCGAGCCCTCAGCTCTGCCTCTGCAGATGAGCTGTGGCAAAAGGTGGTGAATTTTGCTGATGTTTCCTGGCATCCCATTCTGGCGCGCACCAATGTACCTCGGGGGCTGCTCCCTAAACCTGGACTGATTTTTGAAGCCGTCACGCGGCTATCGCCCATTCCCATCCGCATTTTCGTGGAACGGGTCAATCCCCGCGAGCTATTAAGCATTCGAATTATGGCCATGCCAGGGGTGGAAGAACGCGTCACCTATCGGGTGGAATCAACCCTGTGCGGCAGCTACATTTCCTATTCTGTGACTCTCAAGGGTTGGCTCTCCCCCCTTGTGTGGTCTATTATTCGTCCCTATGCAGAGAAAGTGGTTGATCGCCTTGTGCATGCAGCCGAGCAAGATCGTTTGTCTGCTGCCCTACCCGGTGGTTCGCGCCCGGTTCGCAGTAGCTTTCAAGACTTACTGAGCCTGACGCTCATGGTCAGTAGCGTCAGCCTTTGGCTGGGTCAACCCCTCTTATGCAGTGTTTAAAACGTTTCCAGTCCTAGGCGTTGAGAGACGTTGGGCTTCTCCTCCTATCGCTCTACATTCGGCTGTTAGACGATCGTTGACTAGCGAAGCAGGTCATCCCTGAAGTAGGACGTTGGAAAACCTGCAGATGTCGTTGAAGGTGGGGATGCTGTGTCGAGTCAAACTGTGATCTGTTGTGCTTTACGCTGGGCTAGTGTCACCCTAGGTCTGCTGGCGATCGCCAGTTGTGCGTCCCATTCGGATCAGGTTGAGCAACTGCTAGAAACGAATGCTTGCCCGACCTGTGACTTATCGGGTACCCATTTGCAGGGCCTCGACCTACAGCGAGCTGATTTAAGAGGAGCAAACCTCCAAGAGGCCAACCTCCAGCAGGCTAATTTACGCGACGCGCTCCTGATTGGAGCGAATTTACAACAGGCTAACCTCACGCGCATCAATCTGGATGATGCCATTTTGGTCAACGCCAAAGTACAATCCGCTAATTTACAGCGAGCCCGCTTGAGAGGCGCGGATCTGCGAGGGGCCCAGTTCCGGGGGGCAGATCTCGAAGCAGCAGACCTCAGCCATGCCACGGTGGATCTGGTGGCGCTTGAATCGGCACGGCTCTGTGCTACCGTCATGCCGGATCAAAATGTAGATAATCGAGATTGCGATTAGCGTTTCACTGCAGGCTCCTAGCGGCCTCGACTCCTAGCGGCCTCGACGATCCCCACTTAGTGCATCTAAGAACCTAGCCCAGTCCGGAAACTGAGCTAGGTGTGGCGATCGCTCCTAGGTGAACCTGTGTGGTACCCAACTGTTTTCTAGCCGAGGGGCGAAATCCTTGCCGTATAAGCAGCAGCATCTAGACCCTTGCCCACATTAGCTGTTTCAGCATCCATCATGCCGTTGAGGCGTTCAATCCGGTCAGCCGTGTTGGGGTGCGTGCTGAGGAACGTGGGTACTGAGCCACCGCCCAGCAGTTTTTCCATAAACGACACCATGGCAGCGGGAGCATAGCCAGCCTCAACGATATTCGCTAGCCCTAGCTCATCGGCCTCGTATTCATCTTGGCGACTGTTGGGTCGGTTAATGGCCAGCTCCACCCCAATGGCCACGGCCGTGTTGCGATCCAGCCCGGCTGCTGAGGCGACACCTGCGGCGATCGCCCGTTCGCGCATTTGCTTCACCGCATGGCGACCGACAATATGACCAATTTCATGGCCAATCACGCTGGCCAATTCTGCTTCGTTGTCTGCTTCTTCAATCAACCCTGTGGTCACATAGACGTAGCCGCCCATGGTGGCAAAGGCGTTAACCTGACTGTCGTTCACCACTTGGAAGACGTAGGGAATCTCAGAGCGATCGCTATGGGGCACGAGGTCTTGCCCAATTTCATCAATATAAGCGTTGACCGATTGGTTATTGTAAAGCGTAAATCGCTGGGATACGAGTTGTTGATTAATTTGTCCACCAATCTGCACCTCTTGGGAGTCAGACATGTTGGAAAGCTGAATAACCTGAATGCCTCGGAAAATTAGCTCAAGGAAGCTCAGGGCCTGTCCTGGTTGTGGTGTGCCAAGTACAAGTCCTAACGCCATGACTACGGACATCAGCCCATAAAACCAGCGGCGGCGAAGTTGACGATAAAGCGTGGGGAGGAAGTTCATCATGGTAGTAAGAGTTGAATTCAAACAGGCTTGAGATACACCAGACGCCATGCCAAGCTACTTGAGCCAAGGTCATGGCAGACTCAGGCGTTAGGAAACAATCGCTACATACCATGACGCCAGGAGCACCCCCGATGTTGCCGAAGGAGCGATCGCCCTCTCAACACCCAACCAACATGTATGGTCTCCTTTCATCATACCCATCGGTGCATGGGTCATCTCAGCCATGATCATCGATGACGTGCACATCAGGGATTATCCCCGGTTACGTTGCTAGGGAAGCACTGCCTGGCCCTTGGAACATCAGCCAGGATAGGAAAAAGTTAAACACAAAGATCGCCAGCAGCATGGTCACCACGGCTGTGGTGGTGGATTGCCCCACCCCTTTGGCTCCCCCCGTGGTGGTTAAGCCCCAGCTAGAGCCAATGATGGCAATCAGTAGACCAAAGACCCCAGCTTTGATGGAAGCACTGACCAAATCCCAGACGGAGAGAAAGCTTTGGGCTGAGTCGATAAACACCGTGCGGGAAATGTCATAGAGCCCTTCAGAGACCAGCATTCCCCCACCCAGCCCGGTCAAGAACGACAGCAGCGTTAGAATCGGCAGCATGGCACAGCAGGCGATCACCCGAGGAATCACCAGGTAGTCGATCGGGTCAGTTTTGAGCATCTGCAGGGCGTCGATTTGCTCGGTCACGCGCATGGTGCCAATTTCTGCAGCAAAGGCTGAACCCACCCGTCCAGCTAAGATCACAGCGGTCAACACCGGCGCGAGTTCTCGCACTAGGGCTAGGGCTAACACGCCGCCGACGGCCGTTGTAGCTCCAAAGGCAATAAATTCTCGGGCAACTTGGATCGTAAAGACCATGCCCACAAAGCTAGCCGTTAGCAACGCAATCAACAACGACTCTGGCCCCACCATAGCCATTTGATCTAGGGTATTGCGCCGATGAATGCGTCCGCGGGCTAAATGGACGACCACTTGACCGCCGAGGAGGGCTGCCGCAATCAGGCGCTGAAACCAACGACTCAGACTAGACGTGCTCAGTTGTCCGCTCAATGGAGGTGTCCTTGGAAGAGTATAAGGGGGTTAGACGGGAAACAGCATACTGGGCGATCGCGCCTATGACAAGCATTCCATGGCTATGCCAGGACACACTGAAGCAATGATACTCACGCTAGCCTATTTTGGTCTTGAGGGCAAAGATGGGCTTGGGGCTAGGATGATGGGTTGGTCAAGGATACGCATCGGTATCCTGCATAGGTTTTCCAGTTGTGATCTTGTCCAGTTGTGATCAAAGCATGGCTCCAAAGCGCTTGCCTGCTAAGAACTAGATGGAAACTGCCCACGAACGACCGAAAACTCTCTATGCTGAAGAATGGTGGGGCTGCCATACCCCTAACGGCGCTGTTACCTTTTAGTTATCGACGTTTTCTCCCCTTATGATGCGATACTCCATGCGATGCAAGACTCCAGGTGGGCAAGATGGACGGGGCCGCTGGGCTCCATGGCGAATGCTAGCGATCGCCATGGGTCTATGCTTAAGTGTCACGCTCTGGCTTGTGCCCCAGCCTAGTGCGATCGCCCGTACCTTATCTGCTCGGGCCACCGACATCCAGCCCTATCTCGATCGCGTTGACGATCAGATCACAGAATTTACCCTCGACAACGGCATTCGCTTCATTGTCATGGAGCGTCATCAAGCCCCCGTGGTCTCATTTATGATCCATTTCAACGTCGGGGCAGCGGAAGAAGAAGATGGCAAGACCGGCGCAGCCCACTATCTAGAGCACTTGGCCTTTAAAGGAACCTCCCTAGTGGGCACCTCCGACTATGAGGCCGAACGTCCCCTGCTCGATCAATTGGATGAGCTGTTTGACCAGATCTTGGCAGCGCGGGCAGCGGGCGATATGGACGAGGAGACAAGACTGCAGGCTGAGTTTGACGCTGTGCAGGCGGAAGCAGCCACCTATGTCAACCAAAATGAATTCGGGCGAATTGTGGAAGAGGCTGGCGGTGTAGGCTTGAATGCCACCACCTCGGCGGACGCAACGCGATATTTTTATAGCCTACCGGCCAATAAACTAGAACTTTGGATGTCGCTGGAGTCGGAGCGGTTCCTCGACCCCGTGTTTCGCGAGTTTTATGAAGAAAAGGACGTCATTTTAGAAGAACGGCGGATGCGCACCGACAATTCCCCCGTTGGCAAAATGATTGAGGCATTTTTGGAAACCAGCTTTCCTGACTATATCTACGGTCGGCCGGTGATCGGCTATGAAGACGATCTGCGGAACATGACCCGAGATGATATCTACGACTTCTACACCACCCACTACACCCCTCGGCGGATGACCGTGACCATGGTCGGCGATGTCAATCCTCGGGAGGTGCAGCGGCTGGCGCGGATCTACTTCAGCCGCTACCCCGATCGCCCCAATGCGCCCGATGTGGTGGCCGAGTTGGCACCCCAAACCGAACCTCGGGACGTGACTCTCTACCTCAACTCAGAACCTTGGTACCTAGAGGGCTACCACCGTCCTGACCTGAACCATCCCGACCATAGTGTCTATACGGTAATCAACGGTATTTTGACCCGTGGACGCACGTCTCGGCTCTACAAGTCCTTGGTGCAGGATGGACGTATCGCCTTGGATATGGGCGCTGCGGATGGGTTTCCCGGCGATCGCTTCCCCAATCTGGTGCTGTTTTATGGCCTAACTGCGCCGGGGCATACGGTGGATGAAATCAAGACGGCGATGCACCAAGAGTTCGATCGCTTGCGTACCGAACCGGTCACGGCAGAGGAACTCGATCGCGTCAAGACCCAATCCCTGGCCAGTCTGGTGCGCAGTCTGGCATCCAATCAAGGTATGGCTAGCCTCTTGGCGTCCTATCAGGCTAAAACAGGCAGTTGGCGCAACCTCTTTTCCGAGCTAGAGGCCATTAATCAAGTCACCGCTGAAGACGTGATGCGGGTTTCTCAGGTGATGTTCCGTCCTGACAATGTCACCACAGGACGGATTCTGCCGCTGGCAGAGCAGGAAGAAACCTAGCCGCTAGCTGACCTAGGTTTGGATAGCGGTCTCACTCAGATAAACCCAATGGCTTGGGGCTGCCCTGCGGCTCCAAGGTTGGATGAATGAAATTCTTGATGTCTTGGACGCATAGGAGCAAAACAACATCATGCAGCGGTTGAAGAGATGGCAGTGGATCAAAACCGCCCCCCAGCAGTGGCGCGCTAGTCTGCAACGCAAGCTAATCCGCTATGGCTTGGTCATGGGGCTGACGATGGTGGTATTGGTGCTCGGCTTTGGGCGATCGCCTGCCTTGGCCGATACGCCTCGGCATTACACCGAACTAGAGTTTGCACCTCTCCCAGAAATCCAAGTGCCCAACTACACGCGGGTGGAGTTAGACAATGGCATGAAGGTCTTTTTGCTCGAAGACCATGAACTGCCTCTGGTGAGCGGTACGGCAATTTTTGGCACCGGCGATCGCTTGGAGCCGGCGGATCAGGTGGGGTTGGCGGACATGACCGGTGAGGTGATGCGCAGTGGCGGCACAATCAACCATCCGGCCGATGAGCTCAACCAGATCCTTGAGCAGGATGCTGCCTCCATTGAAACGGGCATTGGCGGGGCATCGGGGTCGGCTAGCTTTGGTGCTCTCACCAAAGATGCTGGCGAAGTGCTGCAACTGTTTGCCGAGGTGGTTCGTCAGCCAGCATTCCCCCAGGAAAAAATTGACCTAGCTAAATCCCAGCGAGAAGGAGGGATCGCCCGCCGCAATGATGACCCCAATAGCATTTTGGGCCGGGAGTTCGGCAAGCTGATCTACGGCGAGGAGAGCCCCTACGCCCGTACCTTGGAATACAGCACCCTCGACAATATTGCCCGCGAGGATATGGTGGCGTTTTACGATCGCTATATCCAACCCAACAATATGATGCTGGGGATTGTGGGTGATTTTGATACCCGCGAGATGCGATCGCTGATTGAGGAAACCTTTGGCGACTGGCAAGCCACCCAGCCGGCACCCACGGTCGAGCTACCGCCCGTGGAGCAGGCCCAGGTCGGGGGGCTCTTTGTCGTGGATCAACCCCAGCTCACCCAGAGTAGTATCCGCATTGGCCACCTAGGTGGTCAGTTAAACGATCCCAACTATGCCAGCCTCTCGGTGATGAATGAGGTGATGAATGGTTTGGGTGGACGGCTGGTCAACGAGGTGCGATCGCGTCAGGGCTTGGCCTATGTGGTTTATGCTTTCTGGTCAGCTCGTTATGACTATCCGGGGATCTTTGTAGCGGGTGGACAAACGCGATCGGAAGCCACGGTGCCTTTTATTCAAGCGGTGAAAGCCGAAATCGAAACCCTGCGCACCGGTTCGATTACAGACGAGGAGTTAAACCGGGCCCAAGACTCGGTGCTGAATTCCTTTGTCTTCAGCTTTGAGCGCCCCAGCCAAATCCTCTCGCGGGTGATGAACTACGAATACTACGGCTATCCGGAAGACTTTATCTTCCAGTATCAGCAAGCGATCGCTGATACCACCACGGAGGATGTCCTCAACGCCGCCCGCACCTACTTGGATCCCAGTAAGTTGGTGACCTTGGTGGTGGGTAACGTTGCAGAGATTGATCCGCCGCTTAGTAGTCTTGGCATGGAGAGCACGCCCATTGACGTGACCATTCCCCCCCGAGGTTAGTAGAGGTTAGCAGAGGCATCGGCTGGGGGCTGTGGCTCCCAGCCAATGGATAATCCTAGGGACGCCAGGGATATTGGCGAAAATCAGGCGATCGCTTGTCTAAAAAGGCCTGCTTGCCCTCACTGCCCTCCTCGGTCATGTAGTAGAGCATGGTGGCATTACCCGCCAGTTCCTGCAGGCCAGCTTGCCCATCGCAGTCGGCATTCAAGGCCGCTTTCAGACAGCGAATGGCAATGGGACTTTTCTGCAAAATTTCCTGGGCCCACTGCACCCCCTCCGCCTCCAACTGCTCCACCGGCACCACATGGTTCACCAAACCCATATCCATCGCCTGTTGGGCATTGTACTGGCGGCAGAGAAACCAGATTTCCCGCGCCTTCTTTTGCCCCACAATCCGGGCCAGGTAGCTGGCCCCAAAGCCGCCATCAAAGCTGCCCACCTTCGGCCCCGTTTGCCCAAAGATCGCGTTGTCAGCAGCGATCGTCAGATCACAGAGGATATGCAGCACATGACCACCGCCGATGGCATAGCCAGCCACCAGGGCAATCACCACCTTGGGCATGGAACGCATCAACCGCTGTAGGTCTAGCACATTGAGACGGGGCACCCCCGCCTCATCTTCATAGCCCGCCGTGCCCCGCACGCTTTGATCGCCGCCGGAGCAAAAAGCATACTTGCCATCGGTGTGGGGGCCAGCTCCCGTGAGCAGCACGACACCAATGGTTGAATCCTCGCGGGCATCGACAAAGGCATCGTAGAGTTCAAACACCGTTTTGGGGCGAAAGGCATTGCGTTTATGGGGACGGTTGATGGTGATTTTGGCAATGCCATCCATCTTGTGATAAAGAATGTCGTCGTAGGTTTTAGCCGTTTGCCAATCAATCTGCATAGGAACCAGGAATCGCGATAGGCGGACGGGGCTGAGCTAGCCCAATGCTGAGATTAGCCTATCTAGGGGAACCTGTCACGATGTCGCTGTGGGGGCAGGCAAGCTGCTGCCATGGCCGATGAGGTTGAGAAGCGGGAACTCGTGGGGCAATCCAAAGTATATCTACCCCATCGATAGGCGATAGGGGCAGAAAGGCTGTCAAATCAACGGCTTGGTTGAATCTTCCCGAGACAATGGCGTCATGGTTTGCTCTGTTTTCATCAAAATATCCTGGACAAAGCGCTCGCTGAAGCCAGCCACAAAGGAAATCGCCAGATACAGGTAGGTGCGATTGGTTTGCTCACGATTGCCCACTGAGACCAAGCCCGACTCTAGGGCCGCAAAGATAAAAATGGCGAAGGCAATGCCAATAATCGGCTTGAGTAGCCCTGTGAAAAACAGCACCAGCGGCTCAGGACGTTGCCCATAGACCATGTTCTGGGCTCGTACAATCACACTAATCGAACTACCCAAGGCCCCGCCCATCACCACAATCAGCAGCAGCGATAGGCGAATGCCCACATTCTCAAAAAACGTACCGGTGTTGCGCAGCGTCCCCTCGTCTACCGCCACGACATTAATATCCCGAGCCTCGCTGGTTTGCCCTGCGGGTTCTCTCGTCGGTTCACTGGGTGTGGGTTGGGACGGGCGATCGCTCTCTTGCCCCGCTTCCTCTCCTACTTGCTCTTCAGGCACCTGCTGGGATAACTGGGCAGGCGCAGTTTCCAGCGGGAGCAAGGCAGCAGGGGGAGGTGCAGCTAGATCTTCGGTGGATGCTGCATCAGGTACCGGTGTGGGTGCTACCTCGGGTTCAGGAGTAGGCGTATCTGAGCGAGGTGTGGACGCATCTGCGCGAGGCGTGGGCTCTGGGGTTGGAGGCTGCCCCGCCTTGCTGCTGACTTGGGGCACCAGGGTATAGCCCGCATTGGCATCCAACATCTGTTCCTTGCCGCCGGGAAGCTGTAACCGCATGTTGCGGCTGGGCTGAAGGCTGATTTGCCCCGAGGATGAGGTCACCTGCAAGGAGGGCGAGGTGCCTTGAATGATCAGGTAAATCAAAAAGGGAGCGATCGCAAAGATGCTGATGAAGCCCGCCAGCCCTAGAATCAACATCGTGGACTGGGAATTGTTGACAAAGATCTCGTAGCGAATACGGCGGCGAATGCGGCGGGCGATGGTGAGATTACGATGTTTCAGCTTCGGTGGCAAACTTGGGGTGGAAGCATCGGCCGGGGGTTGAGTGCTGGCCAATAGAAGTTCGATGGCGCTACGGGCCATATGTACCAGATAGACATTTCTCAGCTTGCGTAGATCCGGCAGTTTGTAGAGCAGATGGCCAATTTCTCGCTGGACTTCATCATCAAGGGTGAGGGTCTGCAGCTTTTGGCAGGTTTCGTCCATCAGGCGATCGGTTTCGGTTTCAATTTCGACCGCAAGCTGTTCTTGATCAATTTGAGTTTTAGCGTCTTGCAGCAGCGAGGCAAGCTGTTTTTCATGCACCCATTCGAGAATGTCTTGGGAGTTGATGGTTTTGGGGGTACTCATCGAGGATCACCTGGGAGAGGGTTGGGGGCGATCGCCCCTCTTGGGCTAGTACCACAGGGGCGATGGTCGGACGTCCGGAGGAGTTGGCTGTCGGTTGTATCACTTGACCCAATTGTGGCGAACAAAAATGAGATGATCCAGTAGGGTGTGACAAATTATTGACCCATGCGCTGCCAAAGGGTCTGTCGCCACTGCAGATCGATGGAGCGATCGGTCACCAGTTCTAGCACGCGAATACCGCTCTGAGGTAATGGATTGAGAGATTGGCTTAACTGTTCCCAAGACTCGATGGGCTGATGTTCGATGCCGTAGGCGGCGCAAAGGTGGGCAAAGTTCACCGACTGGGGGGTGGTGAAAAACGTATCGAACAAGGCGGGTTCGGCTTGGGCAATGGGCAGGAGCCCAAAAATACCGCCGCCGTTGTTGTTAATTACAATCACCGTTAAATGCCCTTGCCAATGGTGCCGCAGGAGGAAGCCGTTGGTGTCGTGAAGGCAGGCCAGGTCACCGGTGATCAACAGTCCCTGGCGACCGTAGCAGGCTCCTAGAGCCGTGGAGAGGGTGCCGTCAATGCCGTTGGTGCCTCGGCTAAAAATCATCTGATGCTGCTGGGCATTCAAAGGCCAAAACCATTCCACATCGCGCACGGGCATACTGTTGGCAATCACCACGGGGGTTTGGGGCGGCAGCGATCGCCCCAGCAGCCAAGAGAGTTTACTTTCCACTAAGCGTTCGGTGGCGGTGCAGTGCTGATCAATCAGCGATCGGATCGAGGCGGCGGCGGCTAGCCACTTATGGAGATAGTCCGGTGGGCCAACCGTGGCTAGGTGGAGAGACTGCACGGCTTGATGGAGGGTGCAGCGCAGGGCATGGGTGCGGCCATGGGTGGGATCAAGGTTGCGATCGCCCCCGTCAATCACCCACTGCAGCGGCTGGGTTTTGTCCAACCACTGACGCAACACCTTACTGGTCGGCATCTCCCCAATCCGAATCACCACCTCGGGCGCAAGGGCGGCAGCACGGACAGGATGGCGCAAAATGCCGTCATAGGTCGCCACTAGGTAGGGGTTGCAGTCGGCATGGTTGCGGACTGGCGAGAGACCTTCAGCCAGCACCGGGAAGCCCAGGGTTTTAGCTAGGTAGGCGATCGCTCGGCAGTAGGAGCGGGGGTTGTCGGGTTGATCGACTCCGGCAATAATCACGCCGCGATCGCAGGAACCCCAGGTGGCCACATGGTCGGCGATTGCGTCTGGGGCAAGGGTGGGGGTGGGGGGCGAGGTGCCCCGGGTGATGGCGGCAAAAAACTGTGGCTCATTCCACTGCTTGGCCAGGGCGAGAACATCGGCTTGGGGAATAGGCGCGAGGGGATCCCGAAACGGTTGATTCAGGTGCACCGGCCCAGCCACGGGATAGCGCGATCGCTCCCAGGCATAGATCAAGGTTTGCCGCAGATAGGCCAACAGGGCAGGTTCTGTAGACGGTATCGCCAGCTCGCTATACCAGTTGGGGTAGGAGCCGTAGAGTTTTTGCTGATCAATGGTTTGCCCCGCATTGCAATCCCGCAACTCCGGGGGGCGATCGCTGGTGATAATCAGCAGCGGCACCCGCCCTGCCCGAGCTTCGATCACCGCTGGATAAAAGTTAGCGCCCGCCGTGCCCGACGTGCAGACCAACACCGTCGGCTGACGGGTCTGACGCGATCGCCCTAGGGCAAAAAAAGCCGCCGATCGCTCATCCAACATAGGAATGGCTTGGATGGCCGGATGCTGGGCAAAAGCCACGGTCAAGGGTGTTGAGCGTGATCCTGGACAGAGCACCGCTGTTTCCACGCCTAATCGAGCTAGCACCTCCGCCATCACAGACGACCAAAGGCTGTTTGTTGTCCGAAAATCCAACATAGTCGCTCTAAACCAATGCCTGCAGCAACGCCTGCAGCTTCAAATGCACTTCCGCCAACTCCCGATCGGGGTTAGATCCAGCCACAATGCCCGCGCCAGCGTAGAGTCGTGCCCGGTTGCCATGGAGCCAGGCTGAACGAATGCCCACCACAAATTCACTGTTGCCCTGGTGGTCAACCCAGCCAATGGGCGCAGCATAGAGCGATCGCTCAAAGGATTCGTGGCGCAAAATTTCCTGGCAGGCCACCTCCCGCGACACCCCGGCCACCGCTGGAGTGGGATGCAGATTGGCCAGCAGGGTTAGGGGATGCAGGCTGTTGGGCATCCGGGCCTGGATGGGGGTATGTAAATGCTGAATGTTGGACAGCCGCAGCAAATCGGGCTCAGGGGCATAGCGGGGGGTGAGACCAGCCGCCTGCAGTTGGGCAGCGATGAAGTCCACCACCACCTGATGCTCATGGCGTTCCTTAGGGCTATGGCGCAGGCGATCGGCCAGCTCGGCATCGGCCTGGGGTGATCTACCCCGAGGTGAGGATCCCGCCAAGGCATCGACGACGAGGGCGCGATCGCGGACACTCAGCAACCGCTCAGGACTGGCCCCAATAAAGCTATGTCCTTGGTCATTGCCGGTGGAAAAGACATAGCAGTCGGGATAGCGGCGGCGCAGGTTATCCACCGATCGCACCACGGAAAAGGGCTGGGGCGACACCACATCCAAGGCATGGGCCAACACCACTTTTTGCAAATGTCCCTGGGCGATCGCCCCTAACACCGCCTGCACCGAAGCTTGGAAGGGAACTGGGGATCTAGAGGCATCCGTCTCTTCCGAGAGCACCTGCCCCGGCATGGCGTCTAACCGATGGCACAGGGACATCACCGGCGAGGCCAGGGATCGCACCTGTTCAAGCGTCGTCCAAGTGGCCCGTGTCACTGCCCGTAGCGCCGTTTGGGGCGTAATTTCAAGATTGGCTGTGACGCTGG
This sequence comes from Leptolyngbya sp. DLM2.Bin15, assembly GCA_007694125.1. Classification (GTDB taxonomy): domain Bacteria; phylum Cyanobacteriota; class Cyanobacteriia; order RECH01; family RECH01; genus RECH01. The sequence continues at coordinate 2,273 of RECH01000234.1, read as the reverse complement.
TGCGATCGCCCTGGTTGATCACCTGCCAGGCGGGAATGAAGACCGTTGCCCCCGGAAAGGGAGCCCCCGGACTCACCTGGGGAAAAAAGGTAAAGCTGCAGAAAAAGTGCAGCAGACTGGGGGAATGAACCGTCTGACAGCGACGCAGACAATCATCCATAAAATGTCGAGCATCCTGGAAGCGTTGAGGATGGCTAGAGCATTGAGCCACCGCACTGCCCACCGCCGCGATCGCCATCTGCTGCCGCCGGTGTTCAAAATAAAAATGGGGTTGCTGGGCCATGGCCAACGCTTGCAACACCATGAGTGGATCCAACGACGGGATCTCCCACGATAGGCTAGCGATCGCAGGCTCCTCCAGACTTGACTGCTGTTGGCAAGCCAACAAACACTGATACAGGTCTTGTTCTGTGTGCAGTCGAGGACGAGAATGGGGGGTTACGGTCATAGTAGGCAAAGCGGCAGGTTTCCATCCACTCAGGCAGTCTGACTGGGTAACATCGACATTGAGATACGGCCGGCTTCAGATCAGTCAACCCCGACCCGCGCTCCCACGGTTCGCAACGATCTGCCCAAGCCCATGAAGAGCATCACACTCAGCAGGCTCCAGCGCTCCGATCCCTTCCAAACGATAAACGGTGGGGGGCAGTTTAGGGGAACTCTGTTGCACTGTGTTGCAGAGTATGACAAGACACAACCATGGTTGAGGACTCCCAGGCGTGACCCTCGGTAGCTGGATGAGAGGTCTAGGGGGTGGGATAGAACCTAGGTAGGCAAAGGCGTTGATGCTTTGGGATCGTCTCTCATCTATTCTACGAATAATTGGGAGATAGGCTGGCCTAGCGCCTGAGGATTTTCCCCGAATCCTCGGCGGAATATTGCAATTCGTAACGGCTCACTCAGCGATCGCCCAAAATCACCCGATCGTCTGTAACCCTATGAGATACTGAGGTCTAGAAAGCGCCAACTTCAGGTGCTTGCCGGAGTTTAGCGCATCCTTTCGGCACTCAACCGTCCCGGTGTTGCCCTGGGTTGGAGGGGTGGTTGGATGGCTCTTCCCTCAGCTCCTGATCCTATCCATTGACGTTTAAGATATGACGATTCAAACGGTGAGAACGGTGCGATCGCCGCATCGCAAACAACTCTGGATGGCTGCCATCAAGCCTCCCATGTATAGCGTCGCGATTATGCCCATTTGGCTGGGAAGTGCGATCGCCTTTGCCGAAACCCAGCGTCTGCATCTGCCGGTATTCCTCATGTTTACCTGCTCTGCCATCCTCATCCTGGCCTGGGAAAACCTCAGCAATGATGTCTTCGACTCAGAAACCGGCATTGATCAAAATAAACATCATTCGTTAGTTAATTTAACCCGCAATAAATCCTTAATTTTCTGGGTCGGCAATAGCTGTTTACTAGCTGGCATCTTGGGCATTCTAGCGATCGCCCTCTGGCAGCAGGATGCTACGGTGCTGGGCATTGTTTTACTCTGCTGTCTGTTGGGCTACTCCTACCAAGGGCCGCCCCTGCGCTTGGGCTATCAAGGCCTAGGAGAACCCCTCTGCTTTTGCTGCTTTGGCCCCCTCGCCGTATCCGCCGCCTACTATAGCCAAACCCAAACCTGGTCGTGGATGAGCCTGGTTGCGTCGATTGTCCTAGGTCTAAGCACCAGCCTGATCCTGTTCTGCTCCCACTTCCATCAGGTAGAAGATGATATCGCCGCCGGGAAGCGATCGCCCATTGTCCGTTTGGGTACCGAGCGCAGTGCCCAGCTCCTGCCCTGGGTGGTGGGTAGCCTCTATGGGCTCACCATTGCCTTTGTATTCCTACAGCTATTTCCCTTGTGGACGTTGTTGATCCTGTTGAGCATCCCCCCCGGCTGGCACCTCTGCCGCCACGTCGGCCGTTATCACAACCATCCTGACCGGGTTAGCAACTGTAAATTTATTGCCATTAAGCTGCATTTTTGGAGCGGTTTGCTGTTAGGCATCGGGTTCTTGCTATGACTAGTATCGCAAGACAGAAGAACGAAGATAGAAAAACGAAAAGGAGTTCCAGGACACACAAGGGTTCCCGCCTTAGCAACTAGGCGGGTTACGTCCGCCTCAGAGTACTAGCCCTGGGGCGAGGAGCAGGTGGTGGGATGTCCTAGGGTGAATGCACCGCGCGACCATGGCGCGGGTTTTAACGATGCGGGTTTTGATAGAGCAGACCTAAGACTGCTAAATTGAAGGTTGACGATCATCAGCGATCGCTCTCCAGGGAGTTGATCGAGG